>DATGZZ010000233.1:0-6639 GCA_035296945.1 Reyranella sp. | reverse complement strand
TGGATATCGGACAGGAAGATCGCGCGGTGGCGGGCAGGTTGATTACGCTCCATCACGGTCATGTGGATAAAACTCGACCGGCACAAAATCTGTTGGGCACGATTGCGCGTGACGCAGGGGATTGTGTATGTCGGCGATTGCGTGGCTGTGAATCGACTGTGACGGTTCAATGAACGTCGTTGCTGCCAAATCCATGTTGTTGATCGTCAATCCGACGGCCGGCCGGCGGCGGCGCGGGCTGGTCGACGCGGTCGCGAGCCGGGTGCGCGCCGAGGGATGGACCGTCAACGTGGTCGAGACGCAGGCGGCAGGGGATGCACGGCGCTTCGCCGAAACCTGCGATGCGAGCCGTTACGGCGTGATCGCCGTGGCCGGCGGGGACGGCACGATCAACGAGGTTATCAACGGTCTCGCCGGCCGCGGCACGGACGCGCCGGCGGTGGGGATCGTGCCGCTGGGCACGGCGAATGTGCTGGCGCACGAGCTGGGGCTGGGCTTCTCCGCCGCAGCGGTGGCCCGCACCATGATCGCGGGCCGGCCGTTGCTCGTGCAGCCAGGCGAGGCCGTCAACGGCGCGGGCGCACGCTGCTTCTCGCTGATGGCGGGCGCGGGCTTCGACGCCAAGGTCGTGGCCGGGGTTAGCGCGCCGCTGAAACGCCGGCTGGGCCGGGCCGCCTATGTCTGGCGCTCGCTGGTCGAGGCGCGGCGCTATCGACCGGTGCGCTACGAGGTCGAGATCGATGGCGTGCGCCACGAAGCGTCATCCGTGATCGTGACGCGCAGCCGGCATTATGCCGGTCCCTACGTGGTGGCGCCCAATGCCAGGCTCGGCGAGCCGTTGCTGCATGTCTGCTTGTTCGAGCGCTGGGGCCGCTCGCACACCTTGCGCTACGGTCTGGCGCTGCTGCTCGGCCGCCTGCCGCGCACGGCCGGCTATCGCGTCGTCACGGGACGGGCGGTGCGCGTCTCGGTGCCGAGCGATGCCGGCGAATTGGGCGAGCAGCCCGTGCAGATCGACGGCGACAATGCGCTCACCTTGCCGGTGTCGATCGGCCTCAGCGCCGGCGCGGTGCGGCTGCTGCAACCGGGTTAGTGCTGGGGGCGCGCCACTCCAGTGGCGCGTCATGTGCGAGCCAGAGGCTCGCGGCCCAGAAGAGCATGAGAAGACGCGCCACTGGAGTGGCGCGCCCCCAGCCTAACGCGCCTGTTGCAGGCGGCGCACGAACTCGGGCGTCGGATGGCCGTCGGCGGGCAGGCCGATCTGCTTCTGGTAGAGCCGCACCGCCGAGCGCGTCTTGGGGCCGAGAAGACCGTCGATCTCGTCGGTGTAGAGGGTGAGCCGGGCGAGGCGGTTCTGCATGTCGATGACGGTGTCACGCGAGAGCGGCTCGTCGTCGGCCGGCGGGCCCTGCATGACCGGCGCGCCGCCGGCGATCTGCTGGGCCAGGATGGCGACCGACAGCGCATAGAGCGTCGAGCGGTTCCAGTTCATCACCGCCTTGAAGTTGGGATAGAGGATGAAGGCGGGGCCTCGGAAACCCGCCGGCAGGATGATCGACGAGGGCTCGTCCGAGCTGGGCAGTGCCGCGCTGCCCGCCTTCTTCACGCCCATCTGCGCCCAGGCGCGCACCGGCTTCTCGATCGTCGTGTCGGCCTGGTCGAGCGGAAAGCCCTGGGGCAGGAACACTTCTTCGCTGGCCGGCAGCGGCGGCTTCCAACCGATGCCGCGCAAAAAATTCGCGGCCGAGGCGAAGGCGTCGGGCAGGCTGGTCCACAAGTCGATGCGGCCATCGCCAGTGCGATCGACGCCCCACTTCATGAAGGTCGAGGGCATGAACTGCATGTTGCCCATGCCGCCGGCCCATGAGCCGCGCATCTGCTCGCGCGTCATGTGGTTCAGGCTGAGGATACGCAGCGCCTGCACCGTCTCGTTGCTGAAGAAGTCGCGGCGCTTGGTCATGCAGGCCAGCGTCGCCACCGAGCGCACGACCTGGAAATCGCCCATGAAGGTGCCGTAGTTGGTCTCGACGCCCCAGAACGCCATGATGTACTGCGGCGGCACGCCGTACTCGCTTTGCAGCGCGTCAAGCAGGGCGCGGTGCTGGGCCATGCGCTGCTGGCCCTTGACGACGCGGTCGGGCGTCACCGCGTTGCCGATGTACTTGGCGTAGGTCAGCGAGAACTCGGGCTGCTTCGAATCGAGCTCGACGATCTTCTGGTCGGGCGTCAGGCCCTGGAAAGCGCGGTCGGTGATGACGGCCGGCACGCCCTGGCGTGTGGCGTCGGCCTTGATGGTCTGCAGACAGGACTGGAAATCGGTCCCTTGAGCGTATGCAGGGCCGAGCGCCGGCCCGGCCAGGAGCGCCGTCGTTGCGGCGAAGAGGATGGTTTTCGCGAGGGGGTTCATGCCTCGCACATTATCACGACCCGGCGACAGTCATCCCCTCGATTCGCACCGTCGGCGCGTTGGTCGAACTCTTGAACTGCAAGTCGTTGGCCGGGGTCATGTTCAAGAACATGTCCTTCAGGTTCCCGGCCACGGTGATGCCGCTCACCGGCCAGGCGAGCTTGCCGTTCTCGATCCAGAAGCCCGACGCGCCGCGGCTGTAGTCGCCGGTCACGCCATTGACCCCAAAGCCGATCATGTCGGTGATGTAGAGGCCGCTCTTGATGTCGCCTAAAAGCTCGTCGAGCGAGAGCTTGCCCTTCTCGAGGTAGAAGTTCGAGGTGGTTGGCGAGGGCGGGCCCGAGGTCCCGCGCGAGGCGTGACCGGTCGGCTTGAGCTGGAGCTGGCGGGCGGCGGCGAGGTCGAGCAGCCAGGTGGTGAGCCGGCCGTCGTCGATCACGGCATAGCGCTTGGTCGGCAGGCCCTCGGCGTCGAACGGGCGGCTGCCCAGGCCGCGCTTGCGATGCGGGTTGTCGAGGATGCGGATGCCGTCGGCGAAGATCTTCTCGCCCATCTTGTCTTTCAGGAACGAGGTGCCGCGGGCGACGGCACGGCCGTTGATGGCGCCAGCGAGATGGCCGATCAATCCACCCGAGACGCGCCGGTCGTAGACCACCGGCACGCGCGCGCTCTTGGCCTTGCGCGGATTGAGCCGGCGCACGACGAACTTGCCGGCGTTGCGGCCGACCGTGCGGGCCGCCATGAGGTCTTCCAGGTGGACCGCGCTCGACCATTCATAGTCGCGCTCCATGCCCGTGCCTTCGCCGCCCAGCACCGCGCAGGACAGCGAATAGCCGCTGCGCCGGTAGCCGCCGGAGAAGCCGTTGCTGGCCGCCAGCATCACCGTCGTCCGCCCCCAGCTTGCCTCGGCGCCTTCGGAGTTGGTCACGCCCTTGACGGCGCGCGCCGCATCCTCGGCTTCGGCCGCCATCGTCAGCAGTGCCTTGGCCGAGGGCCGGCCTTTGTCGCTGAGGTCGAGGTCGGGCCAGGTCCGCGCCAGCAATTCCTCCGGCGCGATGCCGCACACCGGGTCCTCAGGGACGGCGCGCGCCATGTCGACGGCGCGGCCGGCCAGGGTACGCAGGGAGGCCGGGGAGAAATCCGTCGAGGAGACGAAGGCCTGACGCTTGCCCACGAACACGCGCAGGCCGAGATCGCGGCCCTCGCTGCTCTCGAGCTTCTCGCGCTTGCCCATGCGCTGGGCGACCGAGATCGACTCGCCGTTGACGTAGAGCGCGTCGGCCGACTCGGCGCCGGCAGCTTTCGCCCATTTCAGCAGGTCGGCGAGCAGGTTGGCATCCGGCGCACTCGCCGGACGCTTGTTCTTGCGGGGGGCGGTCTTTTTCTTCGCTTTCGTTTTGGCCATGCCGTCGTTCTACCCTCTTGTTCCTCTCCCCCGCTAGCCTCCCTTCGCTCCTGCGGAGCTTCGGAAGACCTGAAGCGAGCATGCAGTTAAAGCCACCGAAGCTGCACCGCAGCGTAGGTGGTTAGGGGGAGAGGTCAGGTGAGGGGGCTTCGAAGGCTGTCTGTAACCCCCTCACCCAACCTCTCCCCCTAGCGGGGGAGAGGAGCATGACTCAAGGAACTGCTCACCTGGCGAAGGCGATGCCGGCCTTGGTTTCGGCGATCGCGGAATCGACGAAGCCGATCGCGCGATCGCGATGGCCGCCCTTGTTGGCCTCAGCCCTGACCAGCTCGGCGCGCGCCGCCTGCAGCGAGCCCAGGGCCGACTGCATGTGGGGCTGGGCGGCCATGACGGCGCAGGCGCCGGCGATCGCGCCGACGGTGATGCCGGTGATCAGGATTGCGGCAGTCGACTTGGAAAACGAGCGAAGCATGGAACGGTCCTTCCGATGGTGGGTCAGTTGCCGGCGTAGTTGATGCCGGCCTCGGTCTCGGAGATCGCGGCATTGACGAAGTTGATGGCGCGATCGCGATGGCCGCCCTTGTTGGGCCGCGCCTGGATCAGCTCGGCCTTGGCCGCCTGCAGGGAGCCCAGCGCCGCCTGCATGTTGGGTTGATTGGCCCCCGCGGTGCAGGCCACGGCCAAGCCGCCGATGATTGCGCCGGTGACGAGATAGACGGCGGGAGCAAAACGATGCATGCGAACCTCCAGATAGAAGAAGAGCGGGCAGGAAGTTCCCGCCCGCTCCGATGGTAGAGCCCGCCGCTGTCGGACGGAATCGCTATTTGCTGGCGACCGATCGATTGGCCGCCGACGTCACGGCCTTCAACGAGGCCGTCACAATGTTGGAGTCCATGCCGACGCCCCAGAGCACGCGGCCGTCGCTTGTTTCAGCTTCGATGAAGCTGACGGCCTGGGCGTCCGAGCCGGCGCCGGTGGCGTGCTGGTGATAGTCGCGCACCCGGATTCCGACGCCGCAGTTCTTGCCCAGCGCATCGACGTAGCCCGCGATCGGGCCGTTGCCGCGGCCGCTGATCTTCTGGTCCTTGCCGTTGAACGTCACCTGGGCATCGAGAAGACGCACGTCGGGATGGCCGGGCTCGGGCACGGTGGTGTGGCTCACGAAGTCGACCGGCGTGCGGTTCTCGAGATACTCCTTGCGGAAGGTGTCCCAGATCAACGCCGGCTGGATCTCCTTGCCGGTCTCGTCGGCGATCTGCTGGATCATCTTGGAGAACTCGACCTGGAGAAGACGCGGCATGTCGATGCCGTAGTCGGTCTTCAGGATGTAGGCGATGCCGCCTTTGCCCGACTGGCTGTTGATCCTGATGATCGCCTCGTAGCTGCGGCCGAGATCGGCCGGGTCGATCGGCAGGTAGGGCACCTCCCAGACCTTGCTGTTCTTGGCCTCGAGCGCCTTGAAGCCCTTGTTGATGGCGTCCTGGTGCGAGCCCGAGAACGCGGTGAACACCAGGTCGCCGCCATAGGGATGGCGCGGATGGACCGGCAGCTGGTTGCAGTATTCGACGGTCTGGCGGATCTCGTTGATGTTCGAGTAGTCGATCTCGGGATCGACGCCCTGGGTGAACATGTTGAGGCCCAGGGTCACCAGGTCGACGTTGCCGGTGCGCTCACCGTTGCCGAACAGGCAGCCCTCGATGCGGTCGGCGCCGGCCATGTAGCCGAGCTCGGCCGCCGCCACGCCGGTGCCGCGGTCGTTGTGCGGATGCAGGCTCAGGATCATCGCATCGCGGTACTTGAAGTTGCGATGGCACCATTCGATCTGGTCGGCGTAGATGTTGGCCGAGGCCATCTCGACCGTCGCCGGCAGGTTGATGATCATCTTGTTCTGCGGTGTGGGCTTGTAGACGTCGCCCACCGCGGCGCAGATGTCGCGCGCGAACTCGAGCTCGGTGCCGGTGAAGCTCTCGGGTGAGTATTCGAACACCCACTCGGTGTTGGGATCGGCGTCGGCCAGCTGCTTGACCAGCTTGGCGCCCGACACGGCGATGTCGATGATGCCGCTGTAGTCCATGCCGAACACGACGCGGCGCTGCAGGGTCGAGGTCGAGTTGTAGAGATGGACGATGGCGCGCTTGGCGCCGCGGCAGGCCTCGAAGGTGCGCTCGATCAGCTCGGGCCGGCTCTGCGTCAGCACCTGGATGGTGACGTCGTCCGGGATCATCTTCTGCTCGATGAGCTCGCGCACGAAGTCGAAGTCGGTCTCCGACGCGGCCGGAAAGCCGACCTCGATCTCCTTGAAGCCCATCTGGCAGAGCAGCTTGAACATCCGCGTCTTGCGGTCGGAATCCATCGGCTCGATCAGCGCCTGGTTGCCGTCCCGGAGGTCGACCGCGCACCAGATCGGCGGCTTGGTGATGACCTTGGACGGCCATTGTCGGTTGGGCAGATCGATGGGCTTGAAGGGGACGTACTTCTCGCCCGCGGTTGGCATCATGGGTTTCTGGGGTGACATCGATGGACTCCTCGCGCCGCGCACAGCCAAACGGCTCTTAGGCGAACACTGCGATAGAAACGGAGAGGGTGGCGGCGACTGGTGGGTTTTATGAGACGAACGACAAGCGATCCGCAGGGGCCCCGGGAGGCCCGGAGCGGCGGATCAGCCAATAAGTCGAAGCGTCGTCAGTCGCAGCATGGGCGCCACAATAAGGCGCAAACGGCAGGAGTCAACCGGGTCGAAAACGCCTCTGTCATGCTCCTCTCCCCCGCTAGGGGGAGAGGTTGGGAGAGGGGGCGACGGACGTCACTTCCCCCTCTCCTAGCCTCT
>DATGZZ010000232.1:0-3837 GCA_035296945.1 Reyranella sp. | reverse complement strand
ACGAAGTTCTGCGGCTCCTTCGCGCCCTTGCGCCACGCCATGATGGTCGAGAAGTACTGGTAGCCGAAGCCGTACTCGTTCTTGGCCTCGGGGAACATCGGCGCCGGATTGATCGCGGCCCAGTCGAGCTTCTCGATCAGCCCGAGCTTCTTGGCCTGCAGGACGATGCCCGAACCGAGCTCGAACAGCGTCGTGCCGCCCTGCCCGCTCTCGACCAATGCGCGCAGCTTGCCGAGCGAACTGGGGCTCTCGCGCACGACATTGATGCCGGTCTTGGCCTTCAGCGGATCGATGTAGCCCACCTGGATCGACTCGCCGCTGAGGCCGCCCGATTCGATCATGCGGATCTCCTTCGACTGCGCGCGCGCCGCCGACAGGGTGCCGAATGACGGCAGGCTCGCCGCCGCCGCTTTGACGAATGTACGCCTTCTCATCTTTGCCTCCTCTGTTGAACCCCCAACGTCAAGCCACCGGCCAGAGATCGGCCGCATCCCACGACACCGCGACCTCATCGCCCGCGGCAAAGGCCTTGCCGATGAATGGCAGCGCCGCCACGACAGGCGCCGTCTCGCTGCCCAACGACAGGTGATAGCGCACCATCTGGCCGAGATAGATCGTCTCGACGACCCGAGCCGGCCGGCCGCCATTGATGCCCGCCGGCGCCACCCGCACTCGCTCGGGCCGCACCAAGCCGGTGCGGCCGTCGGCCATGTCGACGAAATTGGCGATGCCTAAAAATTCCGCCACGAAACGGTTGGCCGGCCGCAGGTAGGCCTCGGCGGGCGCGGCGACCTGCTGCGTGCGGCCCTTGTCCAGCACCATGATGCGGTCGGACAGCGACAGCGCTTCCTCCTGGTCGTGCGTGACCAGCAAGGTGGTGACGCCGAGCGAGCGCTGCAGCTGCTTCAGCTCGACCTGCAGCTCCTCGCGCAGCTTGCGGTCGAGCGCGCCCAGCGGCTCGTCGAGCAGCAGGATGTCGGGCTTGAAGACGATGGCGCGGGCCAGTGCCACGCGCTGCTGCTGGCCGCCGGAAAGCTGCGAGGGCCGGCGATCCTGCAGGCCCTCGAGCCGCACGAGCTTCAGCGCGTCGAGCGCCTGGGTGCGGGCCGCCGCGCCGCCGATCTTGCGCACGCCCAAGGGGAACAGGACGTTCTCCAGCACCGTCATGTGCGGAAACAGCGCGTAGGACTGGAAGACCAGGCCGATGTTGCGCTGCTGTGGCGGCGCATCGGTGACGTCGCGGCCGCCGATGAAGATGCGGCCGGCCGTCGGCCGGTTGAGGCCCGCGATCAGCGACAGCAACGTCGTCTTGCCCGAGCCGCTCGGCCCCAGGATGGTGACGAACTCGCCCTGCGCGACCGCCAAGTCCACCTCGTCGGCCGCGGCGACGGCGCCGTAGCGCTTGCTCACGCCCTCGAGGCGGATGTCACTCATCGCAGCGCCGCCATGGCGCGATCGGCGGCCGCCAGCGTCTGGTCGATGATCGCATCGTCATGCGCCGTCGACAGGAACCACTTGCCCGCCTGGTTGATGCGGATGCCCTCTTCCTGCAGCGCACGATGGAAGACGAGCACGCTGTCGCGGTCGCAGGCGTCCGCCTCGCGGTAGTTGCGCGGTGCCGGGCCGGTGGTGAAGAACACCTGGAAGATCGCCGGTAACCCTTGGACACGCATCGGCAGGCGGTGCTTGTCGGCCAATGCCGCCAGACCCTGCATCAGGCGGCCGCCACGCCGTTCGAGGTCGCGATAGACCGCGCCGTCGTCGCGTTCCAGTTCGTCAAGGGCGGCGATGGCGGCGGCCATGCTCTGGACGTTGCCGTTGTAGGTGCCGCCATGCATCACGCCCTTGTCCAGAAGCGTATCCATGACGTCGCGCCGTCCGGCGACCATGGCGAGGGGGAATCCCGCCGCCACGGCCTTGGCGTAGATGGCAAGATCGGCTGTCACGCCGAACCGCCCCTGCGCGCCACGCAAGCCGACGCGGAAGCCGGTGATGACCTCGTCGCAGATGAACAGCGCCCCCTTGGCGCGGCAGAGATCGCGCACGCCGGCGAGGTAGCTCGCCTCCGGCACGACGGCGCCGCCGTTCACCATCACCGGCTCCATGATGACGGCTGCGATCTCGCCGCCATGGCGATCGAAGGCGGCCTCGAGCGCCAAAAGATCGTTCCAGCCGGCGACCACCACGTCCTGCAGCACGCTGGCCGGGATGCCGGGCGAGCCCGCGACCGGCACCGGCTCGTCGGCCGGTCCCGCCTCGTTCAGCGACGGCCGCGCGCTGATGTAGGCCTGGTCGCTCCAGCCGTGATAGTGGCCCTCGAACTTCAGGATCTTGTCGCGGCCGGTGAAGGCGCGCGCGAGCCGCATCGCCATCAGCACGGCCTCGGTGCCGGAGGTCGCGAAGCGCACGACCTCCGCGCCGGGCAGCAGGCGGCTGAGCCGTTCGGCGAGCTCGGTCTCGCGCGGGTGCTGGGCGGCGTAAACCTGGCCATCGGCCAGGCTGCGCGCCACCGCCTCGATGACCGGCTTGGGCGCATGGCCCAGGATCGCCGGGCCATTGCCCAGGACGTAGTCGATATGGACGTTGCCATCGACGTCGTAGAGCCGCGCGCCCTCGCCGCGGGCGAAGAACAGCGGCACCGGCGTGCTGGCGTAGCGCACGTTGCTGCTGACGCCGCCGGCCAGATGCCGCTTTGTCCGTTCGTAAAGCGCGATAGACTTGTCGTAGCGGCGCATGTCCCACCGGGCCTAATCTGTGATCACAAAGGACTGTAGGGCCCGAAACTATGGGCATCAACGAATTTTGTGATCACAAACCGAGTGTCCTGGGCTATGGTGCGGCCATGTCCGACACCTCGCTGCGCACGCAGGTCTATGATTCGCTGCGCCAGGCATTGACGACAGGACGCTTCGTCCCGGGCCAGAAGCTCACCTTCCGGTTCATCGCCGGCGCGCTCGGCGTCAGCCTGACGCCGGTGCGCGAAGCGCTCGGCCGCCTGGTCGCCGAGGGCGCCTTCGAGATGCAGCCCAACCGCTCGGTCCGCGTGCCCGTCATGACCCGGGCGCGGATCATGGAACTGCGCGACATCCGGATGGCTCTCGAGGGACTGGCTGCGGCCAAGGCGGCGCTGGCGGCCGACCGTCGCCAGGTCGCCGAACTGCGCCGCATCGCGCTCGCCATCGTCGCGGCGCGCCGCCAGGCCGACCGCGTGGCCGACCGCCGGAACATCCGCGAGTTCCATTTCACGCTCTACGGCATGGCGGACCAGCCGACCCTGCTGCGCGTCATCGAAGGGCTGTGGCTGCAGACCGGTCCCTACATGAACCTGCTCTACCCCGACTTCGTCAGCCGGCCGCACGGCCCGCAGGGCCGAGCGAACATCATCCGCGCCCTTCAGGCCCGCGATGCGGCGGCTGCACGCCGGGAAATCGAGAACGACATAGATAGGGCCCTGTCCTATGTCGCCGATCTCGCCGATGATGACGGCAACATCGCGCTGGCCGAGCCGACGGCCGCCGTCGGACGGCGACGCGGCGCGGCGACCGCGGTCCAGCACTTCAACTACGCCCAGTAACGAAGGAAGCAACGGAGAACGGTATGGCCCAGCAACTCAGCAATCAGCGCATCGCCTGGTTCAACGGCAATTTCATGCCGGAAGGCCAGGTCATGATCCCGTTCCGCGACCGCAGCTGGAAATACGGCGACGGCGCCTTCGACATGACGCGCACCTTCGAGGGCAAGCCGTTCCGGCTGAAGGAGCATATCGACCGCTTCTACCGCTCGCTGCGCTACCTGCAGATCGATCCCGGCATCGGCCCCAAGGAGATGGTGGCGCAC
>DATGZZ010000231.1:0-2452 GCA_035296945.1 Reyranella sp. | reverse complement strand
CGTTGGGCTTGGCGACGGCGCGGCCGATCTGGGTCTTCATGCGTTCGGCATGGGCGAGCGGCGTGGAAAGGCCACGGGCGATGTCGCGGGTGACGTGCTCACCGCCGACCGGGATGCTGTCGACGTGCACGAGATGGCCTTCGTAGAAGACGGCGATCGAGGTCGTGCCGCCGCCCATGTCGATCAGGGTGACGCCGAGATCGCGTTCGTCTGAGACGAGCGAGCTCAGGCCGGCGGCGTGGGCGGCGACGACGCGGTCGGCGATCTCGAGATGGGCGCGGCGCACGCAGACCTGCAGGTTGCGCATCGAGCCGCTGGCTGCCGTCACCAGGTGCACCTCGACCCCCAGGCGCTCGCCGAACATGCCACGGGCGTCGCGCACCGGGGTGCCGTCGACCGAGAAGCCGATCGCCTCGGAATGGATGATGTCGCGGTCGGCGGTCTCGGCCGGCAGGTGGATGTGCTGCTGGACGCGGCGGACGTCGCGCTCACCGATCTCGTGGTGGCCGATGGCGACGTCGAGGCTCTGGTTGTGCGAGGCGGCAGAGCCGCCGCTCACGCCGACGATGACCTCGCGGACGTGCTCGCCACACATCTCCTCCGCGGTCGACACCGCCGAGGAGATGGCGCGCGTGGCGGCCTCCATGTCGACGATGTTGCCCGATCGCATGCCCTGGGCCGGCTGGTGGCCGATACCGACCACCCGCAAACCCTGGCCGTCGACCCGCGCCACGAAGCAGACGACCTTGCTGGTGCCGATATCGAGAGCCGCAATCACGCCGTTTCTTGTCTTCGCCACGATCTCCCCCGTCGCTACGCTTTACACTAAAGGTTCACCGAGCATTTTCACACCGGTCCGGGCGTCGCATCGCCCGGACCGCGTTTCCTGAGATAGAGCTTGTCCGGCAATCGTAGATCGACGACGCCGAATTCGCGCGAGAGCAATTTGTGTTTGTCGTCGAGCTTGACCAGCTGCTTGAGGGCGGCGACCGCATCCTCCTCGGGCAGCCAGATCTCGACGCCGTTGTTCAGCACCAGGTTCCAGCGGCGCTGGCCGACCCACACGGCCGAGCGCAATTCGCGGGCGACGGCGGGCTCGTAGGCCAAGAGCAGCAGCAGCTCGCCGACATGCTCCGGCGCGCCGGGACCGCCCAGCAGCAGCAGCTTCTCCGCTCCCGGCGGCATGCGGCTGGCGCGCACGGTACGGCCGTCGCGGTCGATCAGGGTGTATTCGTCGCCGTTCTGCCAGATGGCGACGGCGCGGCGCTCGACCAGGACGACGTAGAGCGTGTCGGGCAGGCGGCGCTCGACGGTGGCGCTGGCGACCCAGTCGATCGATTCGAGCCGCTGGCGCGAGGCCTGCAGGTCGATGCCGAGCAGCGAATCGCCTGCCTTGACGCCGAGCGCGCCCAGGATGGCGCTGCGTTCGACATAGTCGCGGCCCTCGACCGTGACATCGACCAGCTTGAAGGGGGTGATGGCGCCGACGATGGCAAGGCCGATCGCGTCCACCCGGTTGCGCGCCTCGACGAGCCAACCCTCACGCCAGGCCCACCAGCCGCCCGCCCCGCCGCTGCCCAACAGCAGCACGATCAGGCCGAGCAGCAGCGGCTGGCGCCAGAACGGGCGGCCGCTCTTCTTGATCGGCGCGCGCTTCTTGCGGCGATCGTAGTCGCGCCGGCGGGGGGCTTCGCTGGGATCCGCCTTCATGCCGGATGCCTCGCGTTGTCGACCATCCAGGTCATGAGCTGCGGCCAGGTGATACCGGCCCACTTGGCCTGCTCGGGCGCCAGCGACAACGGCGTCATGCCGGGCTGGGTGTTGATCTCGAGCACCACCAGGCCGCTGGTGTCGGGCTTGGAATCGTCCCACCGCAGGTCGGTGCGGGTCAGCCCGTTGCAGCCCAGCGCCTGGTGCGCCGTCAGCGCCCACTGCTTGGCAAGCTCGTAGACCTCGGTCGGGATCGGTGCGGGCACCAGGTGCTCGGTGACGCCCTCGGTGTACTTGGCCTCGTAGTCGTAGAAGCGCGTGCGCGGCCGCAGCTCGGTGACGGCCACCGGGCGATCGCCCATCACCGCCACCGTGAGCTCGCGGCCGGGGACGAACTTCTCGACCAGCACGCGCTCGCCGAACGCGGCCTCCGCGACCTCGACGGCGCCGAGATTGTCGCCCTCGCGCACGATGTGCACGCCGACACTGGACCCCTGGTCGATCGGCTTCACGACGTAGGGCCGCGGCATGGGATCGCCGGCGGCCAGCAGGCGGCGTTCGATCACCTTGCCGTGGGCCACCCGCATGCCGAGCGAGGTGAAGACGTGGCGCGCCATCGGCTTGTCCATGGCGATGGCCGAGGCCAGCACGCCGGAATGGGTGTAGGGCACGGCCAGGACTTCCAGCACGCCCTGGATGCAGCCGTCCTCGCCGTACTTGCCGTGCAGGGCGTTGAACACGA
>DATGZZ010000230.1:0-3884 GCA_035296945.1 Reyranella sp. | reverse complement strand
GTCACGCGCCACCGAGCGTCCGACCGTGATCGACCCGGTCGACGTGGCGGCGTCGACGGCGGCGTCGAGCACGCTCTGCCTCTGCCGCGCCCGCTGGGAGGCATGGCGCTGCACGACATGGCCGACCTCGTGGCTGAGGGCGGCCGCCAGCTCGGCCTCGTCGTCGAGCAGGGCGAGCAGCCCGCGCGTCACCATCACATAGCCGCCCGCGGCATGCGCATTGGCCAGCGGCTGGTCGAGCACGACGAAGCGGAACTTTCCGGAAACAGCGGACTGGCTCACGACCTTCTGGCCGACGCGATCGACATATGCCTGCAGCGCCGCGTCCGGATAGGCCGCCCCGACATCGCGCTCGAGCTCGCGCGGAAGGGTCGGGATGCCAGCACTCGACTGGCCGGCGGCCGTCTGCGACGGATCGTTGGGAAGCGCGCAGGCGGCAGCACTGGCGAGGAGCGCGAGAAGTACGAGTAACCGGCGGAAAACCACTGACCCTCCTGCTCCCCACCGCGACCTTAGACGCTGGGCCATGGCCGTCGCAATCGCGGTGAGGCTGGAACTAATGGCGCCGCTGTGGCAGTGATTCGGACCGAGAATCACATGCCGCGTTCAGAAACCCCGCTTCGCTCCGATTTGTTCCCGGAAATCTCGCCCTATGCCAGCGGCATGCTGGCGGTCGACGGGCGACACACAATCTATTGGGAGCAGAGCGGCAATCCGGAAGGCGTGCCGGTCGTGTTCCTGCACGGCGGACCGGGCGCCGGCTCAGCCCCCGTGCATCGCCGCTTCTTCGATCCGCAATTCTACCGCATCGTGGTGTTCGACCAGCGCGGCTGCGGCCGTTCGATGCCGCTCGGCGAGCTGCACGACAACACCACCGGCCATCTCGTGGCCGACATGGAGAAGCTGCGGGCCCATCTCGGCATCCACCAGTGGCTGCTGTTCGGCGGTTCGTGGGGCAGCACACTGGCCTTGGCCTACGGCCTGAAACATCCCGAGCGCGTCACCGGCTTCATCCTGCGTGGCATCTTCCTCGGTGCGCGCACGGAGATCGAGTGGTTCCTCCACGGCATGCGCGCGATCTTCCCCGAGGCATGGCGCGACTTCGCCGAGCATCTGCCGCCCGCCGAGCGCGCCGACCTTTTGGGCAACTACTATCGCCGCCTGACCGATCGCAATCCCGACAGCCATCGTCCGGCGGCGCGCGCCTGGAGCCGTTACGAGGCGGCCTGCTCGACGCTCTATCCGACGGCGCGCGCGCCTTTCGAATCAGACCATGGCGGCTTCGCGCTCGCCCTGTCGCGCATCGAGGCGCATTACTTCGCCAACGGCACGTTCGTGCCCGAGGGCTGGCCGTGGTCGGATCTCGATCGCATCCGCCACCTGCCCTGCACCATCGTGCAAGGCCGCTACGACATCGTCTGCCCGCCCGTGACCGCCGACGCGCTGGCGCGTGCCTGGCCGGAGGCGCGCTACATCGTCGTGCCGGACGCCGGCCACAGCGCGCTGGAGCCGGGCGTCCGCGCAGCGCTGGTCAACGCCACCGAAAGCTCGCGGCTGTCGAGCAGCGACGTCGACCTGTTCGCGCCACGCTTTCCCTGGGAGACGTAGCGCATGTCGTTCGAGCTTCCTCCGGAGCAGACGGGCGCGGCGGCCTGGTACGGCCCCGAGATGGCCAAGCGCGATGACTGGCAGATGCCGCTCAGCGCCGCAGAGATCGCCGAGGTCGAGAGTGCTGCGACGGCGCTGGCACGGCGCGAGGCCGACATCTCGGCCATCGCACCTGCGGACTTTCCGCTGCCGACGCTCGGCGCCAGGCTCAAGGCGCGGGTGCGCGAGGAAGTGCTGAACGGCCGCGGCTTCCTGCTGCTGCGCGGCCTGCCCGTGGAGCGCTGGTCGATGCGCGAGGCGGCGACCGCGTTCTTCGGCCTGGGCGCGCATCTCGGCAGCGCGCGCTCGCAGAACGGCAAAGGCCACGTACTGGGCCACGTCCAGGATCTCGGGCTCGACGTGCACGATCCCAACGTGCGCATCTACCAGACCAACGAGCGGCAGACCTATCACACCGATTCCTGCGACATCGTCGGGCTCTTGTGCCTGAAGACGGCGAAGTCCGGCGGCCTGTCGGCGCTGGTGAGCTCGACCACCATCTTCAACGAGATGCGTCGCCGCCGGCCCGATCTTCTGAAAATCCTGTTCCAGCCGCTGGCCACCGACCGGCGCGGTGAAGTGCCGGCCGGCCAGAAGCCGTACTTCGAAATCCCGGTGTTCAACTGGCACAAGGGCTTCCTGACGGCGCTCTATCAGCGCCAGTACATCGATTCCGCCCAACGCTTCGCCGACGCGCCGCGACTGACACCGGCACATGTCGAAGCGCTCGACCTGTTCGATTCGCTGGCCAACGACCCCGCGCTGCATCTCTTCATGGAGTTCAAGCCGGGCGACGTGCAGCTCGTGCACAACCACACCATGCTGCACGACCGCACCGGCTTTGTGGACTGGCCCGAGCCGGAACGCCGCCGTCATCTCCTGCGTTTGTGGCTGGCCGCGTCCGACGCGCGGCCGCTGCCCGAAGTGTTCGCCCAGCGCTACGGCGCGGTCACCATCGGCGACCGCGGCGGCATCATCGTGAACGGCACGAAATTGCACGCGCCGCTGGAGGCGGTGTGACGCGGCCAAGCTGCGGGTAGTTGACCGCGGACGCCGTCGTCCCTAAGTGAAGGCCGCCGAAAGAAACCACTTGTTATAGGGATAACGTATGGCCAGCGATCCAACCGCGGGCGGCGCCCCGGCTGAGATGCCGGTCGAGCCGGACGACAACCTCGAGATTCCCGCTAAGCCGGAAGCGGCGGGCGAGCTGCAGCAGCTGCAGGCCGAGAAGGCCGAGCTGCAGGACAAGCTCCTGCGCGCGCTCGCCGAGGCGCAGAACGTGCGCCGGCGCGGCCAACAGGACGTCGAGCGCGAGCGCAAGTTCGGTATCGAGCGTTTCGCCAAGGACATGCTGTCGGTCGCCGACAATCTCGGCCGCGCCCTGTCGGCGCTGCCCGGCGATGCCGATGCGATCGACCCGGCGCTGAAGAACGTGATCGTGGGCGTCCAGGCCACCGAGCGCGAACTGCAGTCGGCGCTGGAGCGCCACGGCATCACGCGCATCGAGGCGCTGGGTAAGCCGTTCAACGCCGAATTCCATCAGGCGATGATGGAGGTCGAGGATCCGTCGGTGCCGACCGGAACGGTCGTGCAGGAGATGATCCCGGGCTACCTGATCGCCGGCCGCCTGCTGCGGGCGGCCATGGTGGCGGTGTCCAAGGGCGGGCCCGCGATCCGGCCCGCCAGCAACGAGAACTAATCGGTGGCCGGGGCCCGGAAGGCCCTGGAATGCGTCAGATTCGTCACTTTTCGGCCTCCAAGTCCATTGCAGCCAAGCCGATAGGACCTATATAGCCCCTGTCCTGACCCGGTTTTTCCGGCAGGTAACGTATTCGGGGGTCGGCTGGGCGCCTGCGGGGCCTGAACGACCTGCCAAGGGAAGAGAGAGCAGTCATGGCAAAAGTCATTGGTATCGATCTCGGGACGACCAACTCGTGCGTCGCTGTGATGGAAGGCGGCGACACCAAGGTCATCGAGAATTCCGAGGGTGCGCGGACGACCCCCTCGATGGTCGCTTTCACCGATTCCGGGGAGCGGCTGGTTGGCCAGGCCGCCAAGCGCCAGGCCGTCACCAATCCGATGAAGACCCTGTACTCGGTGAAGCGCCTGATCGGGCGCCGCTTCGACGACCCGATGGTCGCGAAGGAGATGTCGCTGGTGCCCTTCAAGATCGTGAAGGCCTCCAACGGCGACGCTTGGGTCGAGGCCAACGGCCAGCAGTACAGCCCGAGCCAGAT
>DATGZZ010000229.1:0-7521 GCA_035296945.1 Reyranella sp. | reverse complement strand
GGTGTGCCGTCGGACGCAATCGTCTCCGAAGGCAACTCCCTGAACACGCTGGAGAACATCCGCAACGTGCGGCACATGGTTGGCGAGGCCCGCGTCGCCTTGGTTACATCGGCCTATCACATGCCGAGGGCATTGAAGATTGCGCGCCAGGGCGATCTCAATGTCGGCGCCTTCCCAACCGACTGGCGCCTGCCCCCTGAAGCCCGGCCGTCTTGGGAAGTTTGGGTGCCGTCGATCGCCGCCATGGCCTGGTCGAGCATCAGCTTGCGCGAGCACATTGCCTTGTTGCTAGATCGCCGCGGAGAGATCTGATGACCAGCGCTTCATACCGCCTGCGCCGTCGTACTGCCCTTCGTCTCGCCGCAGGCGTGGCTGCGACCGGTCCGGTGCTGGTGCCGACCAGCCGCCCGCCGCAGGCCCAGACGCTCGACAAGGTCAGCATCCAAACCGACTGGCGTGCCCAGGCCGAGCATGGCGGCTATTACCAGGCGATCGCCACGGGTCTTTATCGTAAGGCCGGCATCGAGTGCGACGTGCGCCAGGGCGGGCCCAGCCTCAATATCAGCCAACTCCTGATGGCCGGCCGTGTCGACATGACCATGTCGGGCAGCTTCGAGGCCTTCACCTTCGTCCGTGAGAACGCGCCCTTCTTCACCATTGCCGCGATCTTCCAGAAGGATCCCCAGGTCCTGATCGGTCATCCGGATACCGGCTTCGACTCTTTCGAGAAGCTCAAGGGTCGGCCAATCCTGATTGGCGCTGGCGGGCGCGTGACCTACTGGCCTTACCTGCGTCGGAAATACGGGCTCTCTGATGCCCAACTCAGACCCTACAACTACAGCCTGGCGCCGTTCCTCGCCGACAAGGAGCTGATCCAGCAGGGCTTCCTCTCGTCCGAACCTTATCCGATCACACAGGCGCTCGGCCGGCCGCCGTCGGTTCTGCTGATCGCCGATGCAGGCTACACCCCCTATCAGGCCACGATCGCGATCTCGCGCAAGCTGGCGCAGGAGAAGAAGGATCTCGTTCAGCGCTTCGTCGACGCCACACTCGAGGGCTGGGCGCAGTATCTCAAAGGCGGGCCTGCCATCGAAGCGGCCAATGCGTTGATCAAGCAGAACAACCCGGATCAGACTGACGGCCGCCTCGCCTACGCCATCAAGGTGCTGAACGAACGCGGCATCGCCATGTCGGGCGACGCGCTCAAGGGCGGCATCGGCGCCATGAGCGCCGAGCGCTGGCAAAGTTTCTACGACTCGATGGTCGCGGTCGGCGTGCTGCCGCCGGGGCTCGACGTAGCGCGCACGCACACGCTGGAATTCGTGAACAAGGGCATCGGGAAGTCATAGGAGAGCGGCATGCACAAGGTGAGCGAAGAACATGAGATGCTGCGCGAACTGGTGAAGAAGTTCGTGCGCAACGAGCTGATGCCGCTCGAGAAGAACATCCTGGACCGCTTCGCCGCCGGCCAGCCGGCAGCGCTCTCCGACGAGGAGAATCAGAAGCTCTTCAAGCAGTGCAAGGAGCTCGGCCTGTGGGCGCTCGACGTACCGGAGGAGGCGGGCGGCGCCAACCTGCCGGCGGTCGCCCTGGTCGGCGTCAACGAGGAGCTGGGCTACACGGCAGTGCCTTTCACCTTCCCGCCCGATTCGCCCAATCTCCATATGATGCTGGCGACCGTCACACCGGAGCAGCGCAAGAAGTACCTGGAACCCTATGCGGCCGGCGAGACGACCTCGGCCATCGCCATCTCCGAGCCGGGGGCGGGCGGCGATCCTGCCGGCATGAAGACCAAGGCGGTGAAGGACGGCGACCACTGGGTGATCAACGGCCGCAAGATCTGGATCAGCCGCATCGCCAAGGCCGACTTCACCATCGTCATGGCGGTGACCGATTCGAACCTCGGCGCACGCGGCGGCATCACCGCCTTCCTGGTCGACAAGGGCACCAAGGGCCTGGTGGTGGCGCGCGCCATCCCCATGCTGGCTGGCCAGCGCACCTACGAGGTCGTGTTCGAGGATTGCCGCGTGCACGAAAGCCAGGTGCTGGGCCGCATCGGTGCGGGCTTTGCCCCCATGCAGCTTCGCCTCACCGTGCGCCGGCTGCAGATGGGCTCGTGGTGCATCGGCATGGCCCAGCGTGCCCTCGACATGCTGGTCGAGCACGCCAACCAGCGCGTGACCTTCGGCCAGAAGCTCGCCGACCGCCAAGCCATCCAGTGGTGGATCGCCGATGCCGCCACCAAGCTGCATGCCTGCCGCCTGATGGTGATGGACGCCGCGGTCAAGCAGGACGAGGGCCGCGACGTGCGCATGGAAGCCTCGATGATCAAGGTCTTCGCCACCGAGATGGCGACCGAGGTGATCGACCATGCCCAGCAGGCGTTCGGCGCCATGGGCGTCACCCAGGAGCTGCCGTTGTCGTGGCTGGCGCAAAAGGTGCGCACCATGCGGGTCTACGAGGGACCGTCCGAAGTGCATCGCATGGTTATCGCGCGGCGCATTCTGGGCGGCCGTTGACAGTCAACCGCGGGCGGGTCGATCATTTCGGCCTACACGGATGGAGTAAGTGATGACCTACACGCTCGACGCCTTCGTCAATGATGCCAAGTCGGCCCTGAAGCACAACGACGGTCCGGCCGGCCGCGAGAAGGTGCGCGTGCTCCTGGAGAAGCTTTTGACCAACAAGTCGTTCGTCGACGAGGCGGTGGGGCCGGCGGCGCCAATCGGCACCCGCAAGCTCTACGAGGACAAAGACCTTGGTTTCGTCGTGCTGGCGCACTGCAATCCCAAGCCGCACAAGAGCCCGCCGCACGATCACGGCAGCTCGTGGGCGGTCTACGGCCAGGCGGTCAAATACACCGACATGAGCGAGTACAAGCGGCTCGACGGCGGCGAGGGCGAAGGCGAGGCCAAGCTCGAGAAGGTCAAGAGCTATCGGCTGGAACCCGGCCATGCCGGCGTCTATGACGTCGGCGCCATCCACGCCATCGACTATCCCGAGGGCAGCCGGTTCGTCCGCGTCACTGGCCGCGATCTCGACTACGTGCAGCGGCTGAAGTTCGACACCGCCGCGGGCAAGGCCATCACCATCGAGAGCGCGACAGCCGGCCGCGCCTAGCTTCCGGGTTCTCACAGAACGGTCATCACGGCTGCGTTGCCGTTCACCTTGGGACGGGCGAGTTTCCGTCCATGGATTCTCGCATTGAAAACTACATTCGCCGCGGCAAGTTCTATGTCGACGGTTGGCTGCGCACGGAAGCTGCGCAAATCGTCGTCGCCTTGACCGAGCGCCAGCGTTCACTCGGCGTCGCCGGCGGCATCGCCGAAATCGGCGTTCACCATGGCAAGCTTTTCATCCTGCTCTATCTGCTGAGCCAGCCGTCGGAGAAGGCGGTCGCAATCGACCTGTTCGAGGACCAGCACCTGAACGTCGACCAGTCAGGTAGCGGCGACCTCGCGAAGTTTCGCCGTAATCTCGAACGTCACGCCGACAGCAGACGACTGGTGCTCCACCAAGGCAACTCGATGGATCTCTCCGGCGCCATCCTGACCCGGCTGGCGGGCGGCCCGCTGCGCTTCGTCAGCATCGACGGCGGTCATACCGCCGAGATCACGGCGCACGACCTGGCCACGGCCGAAGCAGCGATCGCCGAGGGCGGCATCATCGTGGTCGACGACGTCTTCAATGAGCGATGGCCGGGCGTCGGCGACGGTGTGCATCGCTACTTCGAGCGCCGCCCCAACCTCGTTCCCTTCGCGATCGGCGCCAACAAGACCTATTTCTGCCGGCCATCGCATCGCGACATCTATCGCGATGCCGCGGCGGCGGCGGCGACCGCCACGACCACCGAGTTCCTGGGCCAGTCCGTCGCCTTTCTCGAGTTCTTGCGTCCGGGACTGAAGGACAAGGTGGCGGAGTCATCGGCGTGGCGACGCCTGCGGACAACGCCCATTGGCCTACCGTTGCGGTGGGCCTGGCATACCGTCCGCACCTTACGTCGCGGCCTGACGCGCAACGAAGACTTTTAGCGGGTGGCCGATTCCTCGCGCTCTTGCGCGTATTCCTCGGCAGCGACGGCGAAATTCAGGTTCTGGCCGCCCCTGAAGTAAAAGGTGGTGATGCCGAGCAGATGGCCGCGCGCATCAAACAGGCCGCCGCCGGAGGAGCCCTGCGAGATCGGCGCCGAGGTTTGGACCACGCGCGTCTGGTTGTAGAGCCGCTTGGACGAGACGATGCCCTCGGCCGCCGTCAGCTCGAGGCCCTGCGGCGTGCCGATGGTGATGGCGCGCTCGCCGACCTTGATGTCGTCGTAGGGACGGACCGTGACCCATTTGGCGAGCTTGGTTTCCGTGCGCAGCACGCAGCGATCGGCGTCGGCATTGCGCGAGACGACCTTGGCGGGCATCTCGTCCTTGGCGCGGGCGATCCTGACTTCGGCGAGATCACCCGTGACGTGACAGTTGGTCAGGAGTTCGTTGTCGCTGATTGCCACCGCCGAACCGAGACGCCGGTCGGCCTTGACGACGTAGACAGCGCCGGACGCCTTGTCGAACACCTCGTCGGCGCGCAGGTCGGCGCCGTCGCGGGTTTCGAGCTTGAGCGCGCCGGTCTTGCCGGAGTCATCGATGGACGAGGGCTTGGCCGCTTTGGCTTTCGGTTGGGGACGAGCCACCTGCTCGTCGGAGAATCCGGATGGAGCGGGTGGCAGATCGTCGACGCGCGGCCGCGGCCGCACGGTAGTGTCGGGAATGCGGCTCAGCATCAGGCTGCTGGCCACGGCAAAGAACAGGCCGGGGTGCTTTTGCAGCGTCACGTCGGTAACGGTCATCTCCATGACGATCGATCCGGCTTGATGACACTTCACTTTCAGATAGCTCTTGCCGTCGCCGCGGTTGAACACGGCCGCGAACCAGTTGTCCGCGCGGGTGCGCGACTCCGCACCGGCGGTCACAGAAGGATAGTACGCGCCCAAGGTGCGGCAGGTCGGGTAGCCGGGATGGAAGGCGATCGACTGGGTAATCGTTCCTGCGGCGGAGTAGTAGAGTGTGCTGCCGTCGATGTGCGGTGTGCCGAAGTTCGCGAGCTTGGTCGGCACGCCGATCGCGAATCCCACCGCAGGGTCGCGCAGAATGGACCAACCGACGGTGTCGCGTTCCTTGAGGGCATCCTTGATGAGTTGAGCGGTCTGCTCGTCACTCAGCCTGTCGGTCGGCTGGTAACCCTTCGCCTTTTGCCAAGCTTGGGTCCCCTTGCGCACCGCTCCACTGAGCTCTCCCTTGAAGAAGAAGTCGAGATGGCCGGTCCAGACGAGTGCCTCTCGGATGTCGGCTGGGGTTATGGCATCGGCAGGGGGACCGTCGTTCCACCGGTAGGGGAACACGCCCATCGTCTGGGCGTGGACGGCACTGCACAGCAGCATGCCGTAAAGGGCTACCATACTACCAAGGATGCGAAGAGGGACGGCGAAGGCGGGCAATGCGGTACTCCAACCAACATTTATGCGCATGTCCGCGCAGCGGCCCATCTCCGCTTTGTATCAAAAGCATTCGCGGGATCAGGTTCTCCGGCGTCGAGGCCTGTTGACTTCGCCCCAGGCCTCCATGGCGTCGAGGATGGGGCCGAGCGTCAGTCCCTTCCGCGTGAATGAATATTCGACGTGCGGCGGCACGTTGTTGTGCACCGTGCGCGCCACCACGCCGTCCTGTTCCAGGGCACGCAGCTGGAGGGTGAGCATGCGCTGGGTAATGCCGGGCACCAGCCGGCGCAGCTCATTGAAGCGCCGCGGCTGGTCCTTGAGATGGAACAGGAGGGTGGGCTTCCACCGTCCGCCGATCACCTCGACCGTCGCCGTCACCGCGCACCAGGGCGCCTTGGTCGCCATGCCCGTCTCCATGTTTGATACCCAGTATAAAAATTGTGCGTACTTATGCGAAGGGCACCGTCGTGATAGCGGGGGTCGTCGTCCGTCGGAGGCTCTGCCGTGATCAGCCACGCTGTCCTTGTGCTCATCTTTGCCGCCGCCATCGGCAGCGGCCTCGTCGCGGGAATCTTCTTCGCCTTTTCCTCCTTCGTGATGGCGGCGTTGGGTCGCCTGCCGTCCGATCATGGGATCGCGGCGATGAACGCGATCAATGTCACAGTGATCAATCCGATGTTCTTCCTGGCCTTCTTTGGAACGGCGGCGCTCTGCGTGGCGGCGTCGGCTGGCGTTGCCCTGCGATGGACACCAACCGGCGGCACGCTCGTCCTGCTGGCGAGCGTGATCTACCTCGCAGGCTGCATCGGCGTCACGATGGTCCGCAATGTTCCGCTGAACAATGCGCTCGCCGCGGCGACGCTGGGCACGCCCGAGGCTGCCGCCCTGTGGACGCGCTATCTCGGCGAATGGACCTTCTGGAACACGGTGCGCACGGTGGCGCCGATCGTGTCGGCGGTCCTGTTCACCGCGGCGCTGCTCTGACGCGACGCCTCAGGCGAGCCGTGCCGCTGCCTCGGCGTTGGCCTTGAGGCGGCTTTCGAGCAGGGGCGCCAGCCGCTCGCGGATGCGCTTGACCCTTTCGACGCCGGCTTTCTCGGGCGAGCCCGAATCGAACGGCGGCTGCGGATCGTACTCGAGCACGAGCTGGATCGACTTGGCGACTTCATCGCCGGCCAGCTCGGCGGCGACAGTGAGGCCGAAATCGATGCCGGCGGTGACACCGCCACCGGAGATGCGGTTGCGGTCGCGCACGACGCGTTCGGCGACGGCGATGGCGCCAAAATCCTTCAGCATGTCGCGCCACGCCCAGTGGCAGGCCGACTTGTAGCCCTTGAGCAGGCCGGCGGCGCCCAGGATCAGCGAGCCGGTGCAGACCGAGGTGACATAGCGCGCCTTGGCCGCCTGCTTGCGCAGGAACTCGAGCGCCTCGGCATCGACCATCACCTCAACCTGGCCGCCGCCGCCCGGCACGCAGATCACGTCGAGTTGCGGGCAATCGGCGAAGGTCGTGGTCGGCACGATCGAGAAGCCGGCGTCGGTCGGCACCGGATCGTGCGTCTTCCAGATCATGTGCATCTTGGCGCCCGGCACGCGCGACAGGACCTGGGCGGGGCCGGTGGCATCGAGCTGGGTGACGTTGGGATAGAGCAAGATGCCGATCTGGATGGGCTCAGCCATGGGGACCTCCTTGGATTGTTGGCATCCTAGCGCGGAGCGGGTTGGCAGAAATGACAAAAGAGGGCTATTTTCTGCCAATGCCCAAACACCGCATTTTCATTCTGGCCTATGATGGCTGCCAACTCCTCGATGTCACCGGCCCGGCCGCCGTGTTCGGCGCCGCCAACGAAAGCCGCGGGCAGTCCTTCTATGACCTGAGGATCGTGTCGCCCGACGGCGGCGCCGTGACGTCCAACGCGGGTGTGGCAATCCAGAGCCGCAAGATCGGCGGCCAGCCGGACACCTTGCTGGTCGCGGGTGGCTCGCGCGGCCTGAAAGCCGCCATGACGCGCGACGATCTGCGGCGCTGGCTGCGCACGGTG
>DATGZZ010000228.1:0-6312 GCA_035296945.1 Reyranella sp. | reverse complement strand
TTCACGCGCTGGGGCTTTCGCGACGTCATCGCCAAGAAGGCGATGGACATCGTGCAGCCCGACCTCTGCGCAGCCGGCGGCTTCTCGGAGTGCCGCAAGATCGCCACGCTGGCCAGCGCCTTCGGTGTCGAATGCGTGCCGCACGCCTGGGGCTCGGCGATCGGCCTCGCGGCGACGGTGCAGTTCCTGGCGGCGCTGCCCGATCAGCCGCCAGCGTTCCGCCCGATGCCACCGATGCTGGAGTTCGAGCAGACGCCCAACCCGCTGCGCGATCAGCTGGCGGTGGAGCCGATCGAGCAGAAGAAGGGCATCGTCAAGGTGCCGACCGGGCCGGGGCTCGGTATCGAGATCGATCGCGAGGTGCTGAAGAAGTACAAGGTGGCCTGACCCAACGACATTTCCTCCCCCGCGACCTCATTTCATTTCCTCCCCCGTCTTACGGGGGAGGTAAGGAGGGGGAAAGCGACACAGGCATCGTCGCAAATTTCAGATCATGAGGACTCATCTCATGGATCATCTCTGCGGCTCTCCCCCTCCTGTATCCTCCCCCGTATGACGGGGGAGGACGAAGAAGTGAGCCGCCGTCGCGAAGGAAACACCCGCATGGAAATCGTCGACGTCAAAGCCTACCCCACCTCCTTCCGCGTCCCGAAGGAGCAGCAGGTGTCGCTGGGCATCGGCACCATGACCAAGCGCGACTGCGTGATGGTGAAGGTGACGACCGAGGACGGCATCGTCGGCTGGGGCGAAAGCCACCATGCGCGCTCGCCGGGCAGCATCGGCCATCTGATCAACACCACGCTCAAGGGCTTCGTGGTCGGCATGGACGCCACCGACACGGTCGGCATCTGGGCCCGCATCTACAAGTTCCAGCTCGGCAGCCACGGCATGGGGGCGGCCACCGCCATGGCGATGAGCGGCATCGACCAGGCGCTGTGGGACATCAAGGGCAAGGCCGTCGGCTGGCCGCTCTACAAGCTTTTGGGCGGCACGGCCAAGCCGGTGCCGGCCTATGCCGGCGGCATTTCGCTGGGCTATCAGGCACCTGACTCGCTGGTCGCCGAAGCGGTGCCCATGGTCGAGGCGGGCTATCGCGCACTGAAGCTGCGCATCGGCGACACGGTCTCAGCCGACATCGCGCGCATGACGGCGATCCGACGCCGCTTCGGCGACGAGGTCGCCATCCTGACCGACGCCAACACCGGCTACAGCGTCGCCGACGCGCGCCGCGTCATGCCGGCGATGGACGAGCTCAACATCGGCTGGCTGGAGGAGCCGTTCCCGGCGCACGACCACCGCTCCTACGCCATGGCCAAGGGTTTTGGCCGCACGCCGCTGGCCGCCGGCGAGAACCACTACACGCGCTTCGAATTCCACCGCGTGATCGAGGACGGCAACATCACCATCCTGCAGCCCGACCTCTCCAAGAGCGGCGGCATCACCGAGGTCCAGCGGATCGCGGCGGCCGCCTCGATGTGGAAGCTGCCGGTCCATCCGCACAGCTCGATGACCGGCCTCAACCATGCCGTCTCGATCCACTTCCTGGCCTCGATCGACAACGGCGGCTACTTTGAGGCCGACCTCTCGGTGGCCAACAAATTCCGCGACGAGCTGGGCAGCGAGCCCTGGCGAATCGGCCAGGATGGCTGCGTGCGACCCCTGGAAAAGCCCGGAATCGGCGTGGAAATCGACGAGAAGTTCCTGGCAGCCCATCCGGTCATCGAAGGCCCAGGCTATGTATGAACGACCGGTCAGCCAATTGGGTTTTTTTGTGGCGATCTGGCCGGTGTGAGGAAACTCACATAAGGCGGGAGCCGCCGCGCCTACTGATCCTCGCAAATGGAGCCAAGGAGGCCCCCTATGAATGCGAGTTCAGTACTGGCCAATCTTCTTCGTTTCCGCATGAACGAAGCGCGGATGGCTTCCGAGCTTCACGAGGCCGACCAGCCTGTCCGGCTGCTGCCGGTGCTCGAGCCCGACGAGTTGCCGCCGGAATTTGAGCAGGTCCTGCAGATCCAGGTCCTGGGCTACCGCGAGCGGCTGACGCTCCTGCACGGCCGCCGCCTGCGCGTGCTCGACCCGGTGTGGACGCTGGTGCCGAGGCACTGAGGTCATGTTCCTCTCCCCCGCTAGGGGGAGAGGCTAGGTGAGGGGGAATCGACGTGCGCTGCCCCCTCACCCAACCTCTCCCCCTAGCGGGGGAGAGGAGCCTGAGACAATAGCCCTAAGCCGCCACCACCAGCGTCGAGGCAAGCTGGCGCACCGACTTCACCATCGCCATGGCGACCAGCTTGCCGGTCTTGCGGTTCTCTTCGCTCACGGCGACATCCTCCATGAAGGTGAAGCGCCCGAAGGCGCCCTTGGCCTCGAGCTCGACGACGTGAGTGGTGATGGTGGGATCGGCCACGATCACCACGCGCGTCCTGTCGAGGCCGAGACCCGCGATGGCGGCGGCGGCCGAGATGTTGACGTTCTGCGGATAGAGCCGCGCCCCCTCGCGCACCGGGCCGTCGAACACGGTGTGCGGCCCGGTGAGCGCATCGAGATCGACCAAGGTCTCGGCGATCGTGCCCTTCCACGCCGAGGGATCCTTGCGCACCGTCACGGTGACGCTGTCGAGGCCGCCGACCGCGGCGCTGCTCAAGATGTCGAGTGCACCGATGCCGGCGGACGGCAGGATCAGGCGCTTGCCGTTCGCCTTGGCCGCAGCCAGCAGCCGCTCGAACAGAGGAGTATCGGTGAAGGCGCCGACCGAGGTCACCAGCAGGTCCGCGCCATGCTCGAGGACGCGCTGGCCGTGGCTGCGCACGGCCTCGTGGCCGGCACATTCGGCGACGGCGTCGAACGTGTGCGCAAAGAAGCGGTCCGGCTCGTGCGTCAGCAGGCTCCCATGGTCCTTGGCATTGCGCGGCCGCTTCACCAGGGCCGCGACCAGTTCCAGGTTCTCGATGCTGCCTGCCTTCAGCGCCGCCTCGACATGCTTGCCGATGGCGCCATAGCCGATCAGGCCGAGCGTGAGGCTCACGAGAGCCTGCGCTCCACCCAGCGCGCCCAGGCGATCAGCTGGTCGTCCTGATCGCGCGGACCAATGAGCTGCACCGACAGGGGCATGCCGAACGGCCCGGTGTTGAAGGGCAGCGCGATGCAGGGTGTGCCTAAAAGCGTCCAGAAGCGGTTGAAGACGGGATCGCCGGTATTGCCCAGGCCCGAGGGCGCCTCGCCCTTGGCCGACGGCGCGAGCAGGATGTCGAACTTGCTCCAGGCGTGGTCGAGATGGACCAGGGCGCGGCGCTTGCGCTTGCGGGCGTCGGCATATTGCCGGTGGCTGACGGCGTCGCCCTCGGCCATGACGCCGTGCATGATGGGCGAGAAGAGGTGGGAGAAGCGCCGGCGCTCCTTGGCATAGGACTGCGTCGCCTCCTTGGTCATGATGCGATGCTGGGCCTGCATCAGGCCTTCCCAGCTGTCGGGCGCATGCCATTCGCGCACGCGCGCGCCGGCGGCGCGCAAGGTGCGCGCGGCCTCCTCGATGTTCTTCCGGTTGTAGCGCTCGGCCTCGTCCCACCACGGCGTGCGGATCAGGCCGATGCGCGGCGCCCCCTGCGACCCTGGGGGCGGCGGATCGGCGGGGGCATGGCCGTAGGCGGCGCGGATCAGCGCCAGGTCGTTGGCCTCGCGGGCGAAGAAGCCCAGCGTGTCGAGGCTGGGCGCGTAGGGCTTGATGCCGGTCATGTCGGCCCAGCCGTAGCTGCCCTTGTAGGCCACGACGCCGTTGAAGGCGCCCGGCCGGATCACCGAGCCCGCGGTCTGCGTGCCGTAGCCCACCGGCGCCATGAAATCGGCGACGGCCGCCGCCGAGCCCGACGAGGAGCCGGCCGGCGTGTGGCGCAGATTGTGCGGATTGTGCGTCTTGCCGGCATGGCCGCCGGCGAACTCGGTGGTCACCGACTTGCCCAGCACGATGGCGCCCGCCTTCACGAGCTGCGTGACGCAGGCGGCGTCCTTGCCGACGACATGGTCGCGGTAGATCGCCGAGCCGCAGGTCGTGGGCATGGTCTTGGTCGCGATGATGTCCTTCACCGCCAGCGGAATGCCGTGCAGGGGGCCGACGGGGCGGATCCTCTTGTCGAGCATGTCGGCCCGCCTGCGCGCGCCGTCGGGGTCGAGCGCCTCCCAAGCATGGACCTGGCCCTCGCGGGCGTCGATGCGGTCGAGGCAGGCCTCGACCAGGTCGCGGGCCTTCAGCCGCTTCTGGGCCATGCGCAGCACGGCCTCGCTGGCCGACAACCGATTGGGCGCTTTCGCCATGCGTCTTCCCCCTGATGCGTTCTTGGGTCCATGATGGCGGAGCACCGATTGGAAAGGTAGCCCAATGAACCCGCCCTTCGCCGTCCAGAAGATCGGCCACGCCGTGATCAACGTCAGCGACCTGGAGGCCTCGAAGCGCTTCTATACCGACGTCCTGGGCTTCAGGATCTCCGACGTCTACGAAGGCAACAAGATGCCGGGCGGCATGGTGTTCCTGCGCTGCAACGCCGATCACCACTGCCTGGCGCTGATCGGCGGCGCGCCGCCGGCCGGCGAGGCCAAGCGCACGCTGCATCACCTTGCCTTCGAGCTCGCCACGCTCGACGAGGTGTTCCGCGCCCGCGATCACCTGCAGAAGTACGGCGCCAGGATCGTCTTCGAGGGCCGCCGCCGCGCCGGCTGCCAGGTCTCGGTCGAGTTCCTCGATCCCGACGGCCATCACCTGGAGCTCTATTGGGGCGTCGACCAGATCGGCTACGACGGCCGCTCGCGGCCCGAGGAGGAGTGGCGCCAGACGATGAGCCTGGAAGACGCCGTGCGCATCGCCCCGCCGGGCCAGGATACGACCCTGCACGACAAGGCGCTCGCCGACCGCATCGGTGCCGGCACCGACCGGGCGTGAGGCGACGCCCCTTCGTCTGACGTTGGTCAGGTGGCGAGCCGCCGTCTATGGTCCGACGGCAAATCGAGAGGAGACGACAGCATGGCGTTCTACGAACTTCGCCAGTACTTCGTGCGGCCTGGCAAGATGGACGAGTGGGTGAAGATCATGGAGGAGGAGATCATCCCGTTCCAGGTCTCCAAGGGCATGGTAATCTGCGGCAGCTTCCGCGGCGAGACGGACGACTCCGCCTATATCTGGATCCGCCGCTTCAACAGCGAGACCGAACGCGAGGCGCAGTACAAGGCGGTGTACGAGACGGACCACTGGAAGACCAAGATTGCGCCGCGCGTGCCCGATTGCCTGGACCGCGAAAAGATGCACATCCAGCGCATCGTGCCGACGTCGCGGTCAACGATGCAGTAACAGATCAGGGGAGGTCGCATGCGCGACAGCGTGATGTTCCATGACGGCAATCGTCGTCTGCAAGACCAGTTCGACAGCCGGCGCATCTCCGATCGGCTGGAAGAGAAGCTGACGCGCCAGGCCTTCACCGACCAGGACCGCGCCTTCATCGAGCAGTCGATGTTCTTCTTCCTGGCGACGGCCGACGCCGACGGCCAGGCCGACTGCTCCTTCAAGGGCGGCGCGCCGGGCTTCGTGCGCGTGGTCGGGCCGGGCGAGCTTGCCTTCCCCGACTACGACGGCAACGGCATGTTCAAGAGCCTGGGCAACATTTTGGCCAATCCGGGCGTGGGCCTGCTGTTCATCGACATGGGCAGCAAGCCGCGGCGGCTGCGCGTCAACGGCACGGCGAGCGTCAGCCGCGACGATCCGCTGATGCAGCGCTTTGCCGGCGCCCAGCTCCTGGTGCGCGTTCAGGCCCGCGCGATCTTCCCCAACTGCCCACGCTACATCGTGACGCCGGGCGTTGCTGAGCCGTCGACCTACGCGCCGCGGCCGGACTACCAGCCGCCGGAACCGGCGTGGAAGGGCTTCGACGACTTCAAGGATTACGTCCATCCACGACAGCCCACGCCCAAGGGGGAATGAGCGGCGTGTGACAGCACTGCCTGCAGTCGAGTTGAGCCGCACAAGCTTTTGTATGCGGGTGATGTCGGCCCGCTATAAGGACCCCCTTCTGGAGCGCCAAAATTCGTCGAATCGAAAACGTGGCAGCGGCGCGCGCGGTTGTGCTGGTTAAAACTATAGTTGTTGACAAGCACTGCGGTGTTTAGTAGGCTTCGACGTCTGTCGCTCTATGCATCGTTGATCCGATCCATTCAGCCGGACGGGCACATGCCCGTTCGGCACGCGGCAATGCGACTGCGGAAACCTCAAACCTCGGGAACTTCGAGCGCCTGATACGGCCCCGCTATCCCGAGCGCAGCGAGGGACCTTTC
>DATGZZ010000227.1:0-7669 GCA_035296945.1 Reyranella sp. | reverse complement strand
AAGCAGAAAGAGATGACTGGCCTGGAATTCGTGCAGGGCTTGGCGGATGGAACGCTGCCCCTCAACACGATTGCCAGGACGTTGGGCTACGACGTCACCGAGGCGCAGAGCGGCCGCGTCGTCATCACCGCGCAACCCGGCACCGACCACCTGAATCCGGCCGGCACCGTGCACGGCGGCCTCGCGGCCACGATGCTCGACAGCTGCATGGGGCTGGCGATCCAGTCGACGCTGGACAAGGGCGCCGGCTCGACGACGCTCGAGTTCAAGATCTCGTTCGTGCGGCCGATCACGCCGGAGACGGGCCCGATCAGGGCCGAAGGCACGGTGCTCAACCGCGGGCGGCGGATTGGCATCGCCGATGGGCGCGTCACCGACAGCAAGGGCCGCCTGCTCGTCCACGGAACGACCACCTGCCTGATTTTTGACGGCTGAGCGTACGCGCAGGCTGTGTCATACCGTCTCCCGGGGGAGAGACGGCATGGCTATCGAGCGCTGGCTGCCCGGGCTGGCGACACTCAAGACCTACAAGGCATCGTTCTTGCCGCACGATCTCGCGGCAGGCGTCACGCTGGGCGCGGTGCTGGTGCCGGTGGGCCTGGCCTATGGCGAGCTGGCCGGCCTGCCGCTGGCCGGGCTCTACGGCAGCATGTTGCCGCTCCTGGCCTATTTCCTGTTCGGCAGCTCGCGCCAGGTCGTGGTCGGGCCCGATTCGGCGATGGCGGCCATCGTCGCGGTCGCCGTGGTGCCGCTGGCCATGGGCGATCCGGGCCGGCTGGCGATGCTCTGCGCCACGTTGGGCGTCATGGTGGGCGTGCTCTGCATCGTCGCCGGCCTGCTGCGCCTGGGCTTCGTCGCCAATTTCCTGTCCAGGCCGGTGATCGTGGGCTTCATGCACGGTGTCGCCCTGGTGATCATCGGCTCGCAATTGCCCAAGGTGCTGGGCATCCGCGCCGAAGGCGAGACCACGCTGGACCAGGTCGCCAGCCTTCTCCCGCGGCTCGGCGACACCAACCTGGTCGCGCTGGCGATCGGTGTCGCGAGCTTCGCCGTCATCCTGCTCTGCCGCCGCTTCGTGCCGCGCGTGCCCGGCGCGGTGGTGGCGCTGCTGGGCTCCCTGCTGGCCGTGATTCTGCTCGGCCTCGACCGCTACGGCATCGCCGTGGTCGGCCGCATCCCCACCGGCCTGCCGCAGCTTGCGCTGCCGCTGCCAGCGCTTGCCGACTTCGACGACCTGCTGGCGGTGGCGCTCGCCGCCGCGCTGCTGTCCTTCTCCGACACCATGGTGACGGCCCGCGCCTTCGCCGCGCGCAACCGCCAGCGCATCGACGCCAACCAGGAGCTTTTGGGAATCGGCATGGCCAACCTGATGTCGGGCGTGAGCCAGGGCCTGCCGATCAGCGCCAGCGATTCGCGCACCGCCGTCGTCGAGGCGGCCGGCGGGCGCACCCAGGTCACCTCGGTCGTCGCCGCCATCGTCGTCGCTGTCGTCATGCTGTGGCTGACCCAGCTTCTCTACTGGCTGCCGTCGGCGGCGCTGGGCGGCATCCTGATCGCCTCGGCCTGGGGCCTCTGCGACTTCCGCGAGTTCGCGCGGCTGTGGCGCTTCCGCGGCATCAGCCTGGCCGGCGCGCTGGTGACCTTGGTCGGCGTGGCGGTGCTGGGCATCATGGAAGGCATCCTGCTCGGCGTGGTGTTCTCGCTGGTGCTGCTGCTGCGCGCCCTGGCCTTCCCGCCCGACGCCGTGCTCGGGCGCACGCCCGACGGCGAATGGCGCGACCCCGCGCACCGGCCCGAGGCGAAGCCCGTTCCCGGCCTGCTGGTCTACCGTTTCGCAGCGCCACTCTTCTTCGCCAACTGTGAGCTGTTCCGCGAGCGCATCGAGGCGCTCGTCGCGGGCGCCGCCCAGCCGGTGACGGCCGTTGTGGTGGACGGTGCCGCCATCCACGACGTCGACATCATGGCCTGCGACATGCTGGTCGAGCTCGACGGCGAGCTCAGGAGCCGCGGCATCCGGCTCGCCTTCGGCAATTTGCGCGACCGCGTCCTGCGCGACATCGAGCGCGGCTTGCCGGCATTGCCGGAAGGCGAAGATGTGTGCTTCCCGAGCGTTGCCGGCGCCGCAGCGGCCGTTGTTGCCAGGAGGGCGGCGGAGCGCATCTGATGCGGCGCGCAGCAACGCAGGCGAGAGGAGGCCTTTGTTTCACGTGAAACAACCATAGTTATTGACAAGCACTGAAGTGCTGGACTATGCTAGGTCGTCTGTCGCTCTATGCATTGTTCATCTGACGATATTGCAGGTGGGAATCCTTGGATGGGAATCACCGTGCCGACTCGCGGCACGGGGTTCCCGCAAGGGCCTGCCGCCCGTCGCTCGCCTGCGAGGCGGGTGCTCCCGACCCCAATCCATGGGGGCTTGGACTTCGGTGCCACACCACGCTCTCTGTCGGAAATACCGGGAATGCCGGAAAGTCCGACTTTCGCTGGCAGTGCATGCACCCCAAAAGTGAGACAGAGGGGGTAGCGCAAAATGCGGGAACTGCGGAAATTCGACCTGCCTAAGCCGCCAGCTCCAGGATCTCCTTCACCTGCGCCGGCCCGTCGATCTTGCGCGGGTTGCGCGGTACCCAGGGCGTGCCCATCGCCTGCGCGGCGATGCGGTCGAAGTGCTCCTTGCCGATCTTCACCTCGCCCAGGCTGCGCGGCATGCCGAGGCCGCGGATGAAGTCGTCTAAAACGTCGCCCGCGTCCTTGCCGGGATGGCCCATGGCGTTGGCGATCAGTGCTTGGCGGTCGGCGTTGGCCGATTTGTTCCAGCGCATCACCCAGGGCAGCATGATGCAGGAGGTGTGGCCATGCGGCACGTCGAACACCGCGCCCAGCACGTAGCCGATGCCGTGGCTTGCCCCCATCGGCACGCCGGCGGCCAGCCCGCCCATCGACAGCCACGAGCCGATCTGGCAGTCGAGCCTGGCGCGCATGTCGGTGGGATCGGCCTTCACCTTGGGCAGGCCGCGCGCCAGCATGGCGAGGCCATGCAGGGCCGAGGCGTTGGTGAACTCCGTCGATTCGTTGGAGCACACGCCTTCGACGCAATGATCGACGGCGCGGATGCCGGTCGACAGGAACAGCCACATCGGCGTGTGGCGCGTGACCTCGGGATCGAGGATGACGGCCTGCGGAATGGTGAGCGGATGGCGGAACAGCTCCTTCACCTTGGTCGCCTCGTTGGTGACGCCGGCGATGCCGGAGAACTCGCCGGCCGACAGCGTCGTCGGGATCGAGACCTGGCGCACCGTCGGCGGCTTCACATCGGCGTTGCGCAGCTTGTCGAGGCCGTCGACGGTGGTGACGTCGTTGGCGAGGCAGAGCTGGACGGCCTTGGCGCCGTCGGTGATCGAGCCGCCGCCCAGGGTGACGATCAGGTCGGCCTTGGCCTCGCGCGCCTGGGCCGCGGCGGCGATGACCGCCGAGCGCGGCGAGTGCGCGGGCATCTTGTCGAAGGTGCCGACGCATTTGTTGCCGAGCGCCCGGCGGACGGCGTCGACCTCGTCGGTCTGGCGATTCAAGGTGCCGCTCACCATGAGGAAGACGCGTTCGGCGCCGTGGGCCTTCACGACCTCGGCGACCGATTGGGCGGCCGGCTTGCCGTAGTGGACTTCTTCCATGTCGGTGAAAACGACGCGGCCCGATGTCAGCATTGTGTCCTCCCTGGGCTGGCATTTTGCTATCGTGGCGGCGAAAGGCACGGGAAAAATCATGAGTAGCACGACGGGATCACGGGACGGCGCCATCACGCGCGCGGAAAAGTATTTCGACGATGGCGGCTTTCTGGCCGAGCTGCAGCGCCGGGTGGCGATCCCGACGACCAGCCAGGAAAAGGATTCCATGCCCGCCCTGCAGGAATACGTGTCGGGCGAGATGAGCCAGTCGCTGCAGAAAATGGGCTACGACTGCACCGTCCTGCCCAACCCGCGCGCCGAGTACGGCCCGTTCCTGATCGCGCGCCGCATCGAGGATCCGGCCAAGCCGACGGTGCTGACCTACGGCCACGGCGACGTGATCCGCGGCCAGGAGGAGCAGTGGCGGCAGGGCCTGTCGCCCTGGAAGATCGTGGTCGAGGGCGACCGGATGTACGGCCGCGGCACGGCCGACAACAAGGGCCAGCACACCATCAACATCGCGGCCCTTGGCTGCGTGCTCGAGGAGCGTGGATCGCTGGGCTTCAACTCGACCATCCTGATCGAGACCGGCGAGGAGACCGGCTCGCCGGGCCTGGCCGACTTCTGCAAGGCCAACAAGGCGGCGCTCAAGGCCGATGCGCTGATCGGCTCGGACGGGCCGAGACTCGACCATCGCCGGCCGACCATCTTCGGCGGCACGCGCGGCACCTTGAACTTCAATCTGAAGCTCACCATGCGCGAGGGCGGCCATCACTCGGGCAACTGGGGCGGGCTCTTGTCCAATCCCGGCATCATCCTGGCGCATGCGCTGGCCACCATCACCGACCGGCGTGGCCAGATCAAAGTGCCGGAATGGCGGCCCAAGACGCTCACCAACTCGGTGCGGGCGGCGCTGGCCGATGCCCACATCGATGCGGGCGAGGGCGCGCCCGCCATCGATCCCAACTGGGGCGAGGAGCAGCTGACGCCGGTCGAGCGCGTGTTCGGCTGGAACAGCTTCGAGGTTTTGGCCTTCAAGACCGGCAATCCCGACCGGCCGGTCAATGCCATCCCGCCCAGCGCCATCGCCTACTGCCAGCTGCGCTTCGTGGTCGGCACCGATCCACGACATCATCCCGGCGCTGCGCCGCCATCTCGACCGGCAGGGCTACGAGATGATCGAGATCGACCAGGCGCGCGAGGTGATCATGAACGCCACGCGGCTGGATCCGGAGAACCCGTGGGCCCGCTTCGCCGCCGCCTCGATCGAGAAGACGGGCGGCCAGAAGCCCAACATGCTGCCCAATCTCGGCGGCTCTCTGCCCAACGAGGTGTTCACGGACATTCTGGGCATGCCGACCGTCTGGGTGCCTCATTCCTACGCCGCCTGCTCGCAGCACGCGCCCAACGAGCACCTGCTGGCCCCGGTGGCCCGGGAGGGGTTGCGGCTCATGACCGGCATCTTCTGGGACCTCGGCGCGAACGGCCGTCCGGGCTAAACTGTAGCCGATGCTTTCGCCCGACGAAGCCGCCGACCTGATCGAGGCCATCGCGGCCCGCCAGGACCGCGCGGCCTTCGCGAGCCTGTTCCGCCACTACGCGCCGCGCGTGAAGGCCTTCATCATGCGTGGCGGCACCGATGCAGAAACCGCGCAGGAAGTGGCCCAGGAAGCCCTGATAATGGTGTGGCGCAAGGCTGCGAGCTTCGATCGCGGGCGGGCCTCGGCCGCGACCTGGATTTACACCATCGCCCGCAACAAGCGCATCGACCTCGCCCGGCGGGCCGGCCGTCCGGCCATCGACACCGAGGACTGGCTCACGGTATTTGCACCCGAGGAGGCCGCCGCCGATAAATCCGTCCTCGCCGGACAAACGTATACCCGGGTGAAGGAACTTTTGGTTGGCCTCTCGGCCGATCAATTGGTGGTGATCCAGAAGGCATTTTTCGAGGACAAGACCCATACCGCCATTGCCGAGGAGCTGAAGCTGCCCCTCGGCACCGTGAAGTCCCGCATTCGCCTGGCCCTCGGGCGGTTGCGGGAAGCGTTGGAGAAAGACGAGCCATGAGCCATCCGGCCCCTGAAGAGCTGCTGCTGGACTACGCCGCCGGCGCGCTTGCCGCCGGCCCGGCGCTGGCCGTGGCCCTGCATGTCGCGCTCGATCCCGCCGCACGCCGCACCGTCGAGCGGCTGGGCGCGCTGGGCGGCGCGCTGATGGAAGGCGAAGGCGAGACGCCGTTCGACGAGGCCCTGCTGCAGAGCACGCTCGCGCGCCTGGACGGCGTTTCTGTCGAGCCCAGGCCCGCGCGCTACATGCCGCGACCCGGTTTCGAATGGGCGCCGGCGCCGCTTGCGCCCCATCTCGGGCCGCAGTTGAGCTGGCGCCGCGTGTTCGGCGGCTTCGAGGAGATGCGGCTCAGCCTGCCCGGCGAGCATCGCGTGTCCCTGCTGCGGCTCGAGCCCGGGCACGGCTTGCCGATGCATCGTCATGTCGGCGATGAATTCACGGTCGTCCTGCAGGGCGGCTACACCGATTCGACTGGCAACTACGGGGTTGGCGATTTCGCCGTCGGTCCGGGGCCCGAGCAGCACGAGCCCATCGCTGATCCCGGCGACCCGTGCATCGCCCTGATCGTCGTCGAGAAGCCCATCGTGCTGACCGGCCCTTTCGGCCGCTTCCTTAATCCGCTGGTACGTCGTGGAGTGATCTGACAGGTTTTGCCCTTCATATTCCTCTCCCCCGCTAGGGGGAGAGGCTAGGTGAGGGGGCTTCGAAGATCGCCTACAACCCCCTCACCCAACCTCTCCCCCTAGCGGGGGAGAGGAGCATGAGGGAGATCCGATGCCGCGCATTCCGTACTACGAAGTCGAAAACGCCACCGGCAAGCACGCCGAGTTTCTCGACAAGCTGAAGCCGCACCTCAACATCTATCGCATGCTGGCGAACTCCGAGGCCGGGCTGAAGGGCTTCATTCGCATGGGCAACGCGCTGCTTTATCGCTGCGAGCTCGATGCCGGCTTGCGCGAGCTCGCGATCCTGCGCGTCGGCCGCCTGAGCCGCGCCGCCTACGAGGTCTTCCAGCACGAGCGCATCGCCCGCGAGGCCGGCGTCGCTGAAGAAAAGGTCGCCGCCCTGCGTGATGCGACCATCGAGGCACCCGCCTTCAACGACAACGAGAAGGCCGTGCTGCGCTACACCGACGACGTCGTGCGCAACGTCAAGGCGTCGGACAAGACGCTGAAGGCGGTGCAGGGCTTCCTCACGCCGGGCGCCGTGGTCGAGCTCACCTTGACGATCGGCTATTACATGATGGTGTGCCGCCTGCTCGAGACCACCGGCGTCGAGGGCGAGGAAGGACAGGCGGAGTGGCTGAAGACAGCCAAATTGTAGAGGGTTCCGTAATGGCGTACCGCGTCCTGATCGCGCAGTTCATGCACGAGACCAACACCTTCTCGAAACTGACGACCACGCTCGACGACTACCGCAAGCGCTGGCTGATCGAAGGCGAGGCGATGGTGCCGCGCTTCACCGGCACCAGGAACGAGATCGGCGGCTACATCGACGCGGCCAAGACGTACGGCTGGCAACCGGTATGGGCGGGGGCGGCCAACGCCACGCCATCGGGCAAGCTCACCCGGGAAACCTGGCAGACGATCCGCGACATGATCGTCAATGCCGCCAGGAAGGCCGGGAAGCTCGACGGCATTTGTCTCTCGCTGCATGGCGCCATGGTGACGGAGACGGAGGATGACGCCGAAGGCGCGCTGCTCGAAGCGCTGCGCGGTGTGGTCGGAGCGGACGTGCCGATCGCCACGACGCTCGACCTGCACGCCAATGCCACGGTCCGCATGGCCAGGAACGCCAACGCGCTGGTGAGCTATCGCACCTATCCGCACATCGACGGCTACGAGCGCGCGGTGCAGGCCGCCGCGCTGGTGCAGGCGGCGATGGAGGGCACGAAGAAGCCGCGCTGTCTCCTCGTGCAGCCCGCCATGCTGGAAGGCGCC
>DATGZZ010000226.1:0-11717 GCA_035296945.1 Reyranella sp. | reverse complement strand
TGGTGGCACTTGCCGTGCTCGAGCCCCGTCCGCCCGTGCGGCACTTCGAGGTCCCCGTCCCCAATGAACGCTTCGCGCGCTAGCTTCGCGGCCGCGGTCGCGGTGTTCTCGGTGCTGATGGCGGCACCGGTCGGCGCACAGGTTGCCAATTTCGATGGCAGACCCACCGGCTTCCTGACGGCGACCACGGGAGGGATGCCGGCGAACGCCTGGGCCGGGACCTCCCTGGCAACTGCCAAGCGGCTGGTCGCGGCGTTGCCCAATGCGCCGCGCAGCCGCGCCTTGCGCGATCTGCAGTTCAAGGTCCTGGTGAGCCAGCTCACGCCCCCGACGCCGGACGGCAGTCCTCCGCCCAGCCTGTTCATGCTCGAGGTCGACAAGCTCGCCGCCATGGGCGAGGCGGAGAGCCTGAACGAGATGGCGCGCAGCGCCGGCGGCTATGCCGACCCGGCGATCGCCTCGACGGTCGCCAACGCCCTGATGCTGGCGGGCGAACGACAGGGCGCCTGCGCCGTGGTTGGCCAGTCGCAGCTCACCGAAGCGTTTTCCGGGCGCGCCAATGCCGCCTGCAGGGTGCTGCAAGGCGACACCGCCGCGGCCCTCGCCGCCACCAACGTGCCGGCGGGCCAGATCGACGGCCCGGCGCTGATGGCCATGGACCTCACGCGCGCCCAGGTGCCCGCAGCCGTGCTGCGCAATACGCAGCCCTCTGTCGTTCGTGCCCTGGTCGGCCTCAAGGCGCTGCCGATCGCCACCCGCATCGAGATCGCCGAGCGCGGCGAGGCGCTGGCCATCATCGAGGCGACGAAGCTGGGCGATCTCTATCTCGAGGCGTTGCGCGATGGGGCCGCGCTGCCGCCGGCGGTCGCGCGCCGCGCTCACATGGTGGCGGCGGCGCGCAATGCGTCGAACCCAACGGAGATGGTCAATTCGATCGCTGCCGCCTACGGCGAGGCGCGCGGCAGTCCCCTGTTTCCCACCATCGCGCGGGCGAGCGCCGCCGCCCTGATCAATCTGCCGGCCCAGCCGCAGTTCGCCAACGTCGCTCAGGAGGCAATGCGGGGATTCCTGCTGCTGGGCGCCAAGCTGCAGGCGCAGGCTTGGGTTCGCCTGGCGCTGAAGGCGGTCTCGAACAACGCGCGGGCCATCATCGCGCTCGACCGGCTGGTGCCGCTGGCAGCGATCGCCGGCATCGACGATGCCAAGCAGCTGACGATTGGGGAGATCAATCGCTGGTACGAGGTGACCCGAGAGGACGATGCCGCTCGCGCGCCGCTGCGCGGCTATCTGTTGCTGGAGTTGCTGCGCGCCACCGGCTTCGACCTGCCGCCGCGCTCGACCGAACTGCCCGACAAGCCGCCCGGCAACGCACGCCTGGTGATGCCGCCGACGGCCAGCCTGCAGGCACTGGTCAATGCCGCGGCTGGTGGCCGGCACGCCGAGGCGGCGTTGCTCGCGCCGATCGCAGCCGGCGAGACGCCGCTCAACGAACTTCATCCGACCGCCATTGCGACGATCGTGCAGGCCCTGCGCCACGTCGGCGAGGATTATTCGGCCCGCCTTTTCGCCATGGAGACGGCGATCGCGTACGGCCTCTAGCTTGAAGAGGAAACCGTCCACGCCGCTGTCGCGCGAGGCCGAGGCCTTCATCGAGATGCTGTCGGCCGAGCGCGGCGCGGCGCTCAACACCACGGCGGCCTACGGCGCCGACCTGAAGGACCTCGAGGCCTTCCTGGCGCGACGCAAGCGCAAGGCGGTCAACGCCGATGCCGAGGCGCTGCGTGCCTACCTGAAGTCCCTCGACTATGTCGGCATGACGCCGCGCACCGTGGCGCGGCGACTGTCGGTGATCCGGCAGTTCTTTCGCTTCCTGCTGGCCGAGCGGATGCGCGAGGACGATCCGGCCAGCACGCTCGATTCGCCGCGGCTCGGCCGGCCGCTGCCCAAGGTGCTGTCGCGCGACGAGGTCGACCGGCTGATCGAGGCGAGCCGGCGCGACGACGACCACGGACGCATGGCGACGCTGCTCGAGATCCTCTACGCCGCCGGCTTGCGTGTCTCGGAGCTGGTGACCCTGCCGCTCGCCGCCGTGGAGCGCGATCCCTCAGCACTGGTGGTGCGGGGCAAGGGCAACAAGGAGCGCCTTGTGCCGCTCTCCGACCCGGCGCGTCAGGCGATCGTCACGTGGCTGCATGTCCGTGCCGCCATGCTCGGCGAGGGCGAGAAGTCGCGATTTCTCTTTCCCTCGCGCGGTCGCACCGGGCACCTGACACGCCAGCGCTTCGCCCAGCTCCTGAAGGAAGCGGCGTTGGCCGCCGGCATCGATCCGGCGCGCGTCTCGCCGCACGTGCTGCGCCACGCCTTCGCCAGCCACCTGCTCGCGGGCGGCGCCGACCTGCGCAGCGTGCAATTGATGTTGGGCCATGCAGATATCGCCACGACCCAGATCTACACCCATGTGCTGGATGAAAAGCTGCGGGCGCTGGTGCAGGACAAGCATCCGCTGGCGCGGCGCAAGCGCCGTCCGGCGGGCTGAGGTATTCGCTGATTGGGGCCGGTTGACAGGATTCCGATGCCGGGCGACACCTGAAAATCAATGACCACCTATCTCGACTTCGAGAAGCCGATCGCCGAGCTCGAAAGCAAGATTGCCGAGCTCAGGCATCTGCCGAACTCGGGCGATGTCGACATCGCCGAAGAAGTCATGCGCCTGCAGGACAAGGTGCAGAAGCAGTTGCGCGCGACCTACGCCAAGCTGACACCCTGGCAGCGCGTTCAGGTGGCGCGCCATGCCGAGCGGCCGCACGCCCAGAGCTACATCGACCGGCTGATCACCGACTACATGCCGCTCGCGGGCGACCGGGTGTTCGGCGAGGACGCCGCCATCGTGGGCGGCGTCGGTCGGCTCGGTGGCCGCAGCGTCGTGGTGATCGGCCAGCAGAAGGGCGACGACACCGATTCGCGCATAAAACACAATTTCGGCATGCCGCGGCCGGAGGGCTACCGCAAGGCGCAGCGGCTGATGAAGCTCGCCGATCGCTTCCATCTGCCGGTGGTCACCCTGGTCGACACGCCCGGTGCGTATCCCGGCCTGGACGCGGAGGCGCGCGGCCAGGCCGAAGCGGTGGCGAGCTCGATCGACACCTGCCTGTCGCTCGGCGTGCCGCTGGTCAGCGTCGTGATCGGCGAGGGCGGTTCGGGCGGCGCGCTCGCCATCGCCTCGGCCGATCGCGTCTACATGTTGGAAAACTCGATCTACGCGGTGATCACGCCGGAGGGCTGCGCGTCGATTCTGTGGCGCTCCAACGCCAATGCCCAGGAAGCCGCCGAGGCGATGAAGGTGACGGCGGCCGATCTCAAGAAGCTCGACGTTATCGACGACGTCATCCCAGAGCCGATGGGCGGCGCCCATCGCAGTCCGGACGAGACGATCGACCTTGTCGGCAAGGTCATGACCGAGGCGCTGGACGACCTCGCCGGACTCGATGCCGACACGCTGCGCCAGCGCCGCCAGGACAAGTTCCTGGCGATGGGCAAGAAGGGGCTTTAGGCCATCGCTCTCTTTCACCTCCCCCGTCTTACGGGGGAGGCCGGGAGGGGGAGAGCTGCAACGATGCTTCTGCCAATGGCGAAGATCATGATCCTCTTGCAGGAACGGCCTCGACTGGGGCCTTCCCCCTCCCTGCCTCCCCCGTAAGACGGGGGAGGTGAAGAAGGTTCGGGTGACGCGGACCTTTCGTTACCCGTTGTTCTTCCCCGCAGTCGCGTCCCAAAGCGGCGCGGCCATGGTCTCGCTGAAGTTCTTGAACATCAGGTTGAACGAGATGCTGATGCGCTCGCTCTGGCCGTCGTTGGCCGGCACGGTGTGCTTCAGCCAGGCCGGGAAGATCAGCAGGCGGCCTTCCTTGCTCTGGGCGTTGGCGCCGTTGGCGGTGAGCCGCGTGTATTGCTTCGGCCTGGGCATGATCATCGAGGCCTGGCCGCGCGGGTCCTGGAAGATGATCTGCGAGCCGGCCGTCGGCACGGCAACGTAGTAGACGCCGCTCAGGTAGTTGTTGGGATGATGATGCATCGGGTGATAGGCGCCGGGCGGGTTGATGTTGGCCCAGCAGCCGGTGATACCCATCGGATATTGGTCGACCTGCAGGAAGCGGGTGACGCCGCGCGCTGCCGTCTCGACCAGCTTCACGAACTCGGCGAAGGCGGGCTTGGTGTGCAGGTCCTGCGGTGTCTGCCAGTTGCTGCCGGCGGGGATCTTGGGCCTGGGCTCGATCAGCCGCTCGATCTCGGCCTTGAGCGTGGCGTTCAGGCTGGCCGCGGCGGCCGGCTGCAGGTCCACGATCCAGAGCGGCGTGGGAAAGATTTCCTGAACTTCCTGCTTCTCGATCATGCCTGCCATCATATCCGGTGATTGCCGGAAAGTCCGTTCGGTGGTCCAATCGGGTCAAGCAAGAAGGCAAGATTCCTCAGGAGGAACCGTGGCTATCACCGTCCACCCGATCACCCCCGACTTCGCCGCCGAAGTGGGCGACGTCGTCCTCGGCAAGCCACTCGCTGCCGACGATCTCGCGGCCATCCGCGCCGCCTTCACCAAGTACGCCGTGCTGGTCTTCCCCGACCAGGAGTTCGACGACGAGAGCCAGCTCGACTTCGCGCGCCATTTCGGCCCGCTCGAGACCACGGTGTTCAAGGCACGCAAGGACCATAAGCTGCGCCTGCACGAGAACATGGCCGACGTCGGCAATCTCGATGCCGAGAACCGCATCCTCGAGACCAACGACCGCCAGCGCCTCTACAATCTCGGCAACCGGCTGTGGCACACCGACTCCTCGTTCAAGCGCCTGCCGGCCTATTGCTCGATGCTGCATGCCCGCTCGATCCCGCCGATCGGCGGCCAGACCGAGTTCGCCGACCTGCGCGCGGCCTACGATGCGCTGCCCGAGGCGACCAAGCGGCGCATCGCGGGCCTGGTGGCCGAGCATTCGATCATGACCTCGCGCGCCAAGCTGGGCTTCGCCGACTTCGACGAGACCGAGCGTGAAGAGTTCAAGCCGGTGCCGCAGGTGCTGGTGCGCCGCCTGCAGGACTCGGGCCGCATGAGCCTCTATATCGCCAGTCACGCCGGCGCGATCCGCGGCATGGCCGACGACGAGGCGAAGAAATTGCTCGACGAGCTGACGGCGCACGCCACGCAGCGCCAGTTCGTCTATTCCCATCGCTGGCGCGTGAAGGACCTGGTGATCTGGGACGATCGCTGCACCATGCATCGCGGCATGGAGTTCGACGACCAGCGCTTCGCCCGCGACATGCGCCGCGCCACCGTCTCGGACGTGGCGCCAACCTGCGAGCAGATGGGCCTGGCCGTCGCCGCCGAATGACGCCGGCGGCGTTCGCCAAGATCGCGCTGTCGCTCGACGGCGCCGTCGAGGGAGCGCACGGCGGCCACGCCGACTTCCGCGCCGGCGGCAAGGTCTTCGCCACCTTGGGCTATCCCAACAAGGACTGGGGCATGGTGAAGCTGGCACCCGAGCAGCAGCAGATGCTGGTCGCGGCGGAGCCCGCGATGTTCGTTGCAATCAAGGGCACCTGGGGCCTGCGCGGCGCCACCTCAGTGCGCCTGGCCGAAGTGGACGTCCGCACCATGCGCAGCGCGCTCACCATGGCGTGGCAGAACGTGACAACGCCGAAGGCGAAGAAAGCTAGACGCGACGCCGCATGATGGTGCGCCGCCACGGCGGATGGCCATGGCTGTTCTCGATCATGAACTGCAGGCGGAAGGCGCGAGGCCACTGGCCGCGAGGCACCGACGAGAAGCCGCGGCGCCCGTAGAAGGGTGCGTTCCACGGCACGTCGAGATAGGTCGAGAGATAGAGCGTATCGTGTCCGAGTTCACGCGCCCGCCGGGCGGTACGATCGATCAGCGCCGCCCCCAGGCCGCGCCCTTGCCAGCGATCCAGCACCGAGAGCTGGTCGAGCCAGGCGGTGCCGCCAGGGAACTTCATCAGGGCAAAGCCGACGACCCGGTTCAATGGCGAAACCGCGACCCACAGCCTGCCGTCGCGTCTGCCCTGCTCGAGCGAGGCGATGCTGGCTGGCGGCATTGCCAGAACCTGCGGCATCCCGCGACGCGCATAGCGTTCGTCGGCTGCGTTTTCGATCTGCGTCAACAGAGCGATTTCGTCGGGACGGGCGGCGCGGATCATCGTGGGTTTGGAGAGAGGATGGCGACTATTTGGGTGACGCTTTCGCAAGTCCGGCGATCGCCTCCGACGGTGTAAGCCCGAAAGAGGTGCGAAACGTCCGGGTGAGATGGGCTGTGTCGGCAAAGCCTCCATCCATGGCTGCCGTTCTGACGAGTTCGCCCGAAGCGACTTTCCGGGCTGCGTGCTGCAGGCCCGACCATTGCTTGAAGCCGCGAAATGTCTGGCCGGTGGCCGCCTTGAACATGCGAAGAGCCCTGGTCCTTTCCATCTGCAGTCTGTGGCTGAGTTCGCGTTGGGTCATTCTCGACATCGGCTCGGCGATCAGATCTTGAATGACGGCAACCAGGTGCGGTGGGAATTGCGTCGCGCCGGAGACAAGCTGCTGCCTCAACGCCCTCTGGGCATCCGATCCTCGGAAAATGGCGTCGATCGCGAGATTTGCCAGTCGACCTTGCAGTCGCTCCGCCAGACGGCCGTCGCCGGACCATTGCAGCCCGTCAAGGTACATCACGTTGATGCCGCCGCTGCAGATGACCGTGTGCTCAACGCCTGGACGAATTAGCAGGATCTCGCCCGAGACCACTTCACCCCGGCTGACAAGCGTGATGGATTTGTTCCTCCCGGTGAGCACACACGGCACCGGGTTGCAGTGCGGCCCGAGCCTTGCGACATCGACCGAAAACACCGATGTGGAAAACTGAACAGCCGAGCGCGACATGAACCACCTGCGTACCGCACGTTTATTCAACGCAAGTCCAGTTTCCGAACCTATGCTGCCGAGCGCAATGCTTCTTGAATGGAGAACATTGAGATGGCGAGCCTGGGCGCGAGTGAAATCGCTGCAAGAAACAAGGAAAACTATTTGAAAGCCAAAGCGGCATTCAACGCAAAGGATATGGCTGGCTGCATGAGCTTCTACGCCCCCGACCATCAGATCAGATCGCGCGATGTGGGGCCAGGACGCGAACATATCGAGCAGTTTCTGACGTCGATGCATGAAAGCTGGTCCGACCTCCAAATCATCGTGGAGCACGCCGTTGCAGAGGGTGATTGGGTCATGGGCCACTGCACGACGATTGCCACCCACGCCAAGGCCGTTATGGGCGTTGCACCGACCAACCGCCGGATCCAGACGACATTCTGGGACTTGCACCGCTTCAACGAGCGCGGCCAGATTGTTGAAACCTGGAACTTGATTGATAGCCTGGCAATCATGCAGCAGTTAGGGCTTGTCGCATCTCGCGGAGAACGATCCTAGGCTGGCCGGCCGGCATGCTGACGCGCGTAGCGTTCGTCGGCGGCGTTTTCGATCTGCGGCAAGAGCGCGATTTCGTGCGGAGAGGCAGCGCGAATCATCGCGGGATTGGTTACGCTGCGGCAAATCCGAAGGGAACCGCCATGACCATCGACATCGAACCGCTCAAAAAGCAGCTCGGCCGCAAGATCGAGGACGAGGACGTCGTCACCCAGGCGCCGATCAAGGCGATGATCGCGACCTTCGACCGGCCGGACAAGGTGCCGGCCGAGGGCGAGCCGATCGCGCCGGGCTGGCACCTGTTGTACCTGCATTCCCATGCCCGCCCGGCGCAACTCGGCAAGGACGGTGCCGCCTTCACCGGCGGCGTGCTGCCCGAGATCCCGATGCCGCGGCGCATGTATGCCGGCTCGACCTTCACCTTCGACGGCGACATCCGGGTCGGCGACAAGCTCAGGCGTGAGATCGAGTTTTCAGACATCCAGCTGCGCCAGGGCAGCACCGGAAACCTGCTCGTCACCACCCAGACGCGCCGCATCTTCACGCCGCGCGGGCTGGCGCTCACCGAAGCCGCCAACACGGTGTTCCGCGAGGAGGTGAAGGCGGGCGACAAGGCCGGCGTGCCGGTGCGCGATGCCGCCCCCGACGACGTGCCATGGCGGCGCACCATCACGCCCAACTCGGTGATGCTGTTTCGCTACTCGGCGATCACCTTCAACCCGCACCGCATCCACTACGACAAGCCCTACTGCATGGAGGTCGAGGGCTATCCCGGCCTGGTGGTGCATGGACCGTTCGCCCAGCAGTGCCTGTTCGACCTCTTGCGCGATTCCATGCCCGGCCGCCGCATAAAAACCTTCACCGTGCGCGCGCGGGCGCCGTTGTTCGACAATGCGCCGTTCGATGTGATCGGCCGGCCGACGGCGGACGGCAAGGGCGCCGAGCTGTGGACGGTGACGCCCAAAGGCACTATCGCGGCACAGGCGACGGCGACGCTGCAGTAGCGTCGCGCCGTGCCCAGGCGAAGGCGGCGACGAATGCCGCGATCGCCAGGATTTCGAGCAGCAGCCCCAGCGTCGGCGACAGCGGCAGCGTGAGGTCGCGCGTGGCGAAGCCCACGGTGGCCATCATGTTGTCGAGGAGAACCGCCGCCACCAGGCTGCGCGTGACGGCAAACAGGGCCGAAACGGCGATCCACATCACGCCGACCGTGACTGCTGTGTCGAGCACGTTCCAGGGCGCGGGATAAGTGAAGTGGAAGAGGCCGAAGAGCAGGCTGGAGACGACGACCAGCAGCAGCCCGAATCGCCAGTCGTGACGCCCACCCAGCAGAACGCGCAGGCCCATGCCGAACGCGCCGAGGAACAGCATGACCTCGGCGGTGCTGGCGATCAGGAGCTGGGCGAAGAGGGTTGCCACGCGCTCCATTCCGCCGGGCTGGGCGATGATGGGCCCAAGCGGCTTGGCGGCCAGCGCACAGCCGATCACGAGGGCGGCGAGGACCGCGACCGCGTCACGCCAGCCCAGAGCGACGCCGAGTGGGCGCGCCGCCACAGGCTCGCGGCGCACGGTGCGACCGAGGGCGAGGGCGGGCAGCACGACGCCGATGCCGATGAAGAAGCCGATCGGATAGAAGCCCGGAATGTGTCCCAGCGCGCCACCGAGAGCGGTGTGGTTGTGAATGGCGTTGGCGGCGAAGGCCAGCGCGAGGATCGCCGGGCCGATCAGGCGTTCGGGGATGGTTATGGCCACAGTCTTTTGATATTATCTATACAATGTATAAATTATACGACGTATAAGTAAGAGTCAACATGCCCCGTCAAGCAGATCCAACCCTGCCTTCCCGTATCGCCGAGGCCGCCTATGCGCTGTGGCGCAAGGATGGCGACCAGGCCGTCACCATCCGCGACGTGGCGAAGCGCGCCAGGACCACAACGCCCAGCGTTTATGCGCACTTTGCCGACCGCACGGCGATCCTGCGCGCGGTGCGCGAGCTGGCGCACGAGGGTTTCGTGTCGGCCCTGGCGAAGTCCAAAAGCGTGATCGACGCCTGCGGGCGGATGCTGGCCTTCGCAGACGAGCATCCGCGCGACTACGAGCTGTTGTTCGGCTACGGCTTTCGTGATCGGGTCGAACCCGCGGTGCAGACGGCACAGTTCGCCATCTTCGAAGGCTACATCCGCCAAGCCGGCGTGCCCGACCGCGACGTGCGGTCGACGGCGCTCGCCATCCGCAGCCTGGTCCATGGGGCGGCTATGTTCCGGCTGGCTCACGACAACCCCGGCCCGTGGTGGCCCGAATCGCGGACGGCTTGCCTCGATGCCTGTGCGCTGCTGCTCGAGCAGCGCCGGCGGGGCCGCTAGGCGGCGTCGCGCGGCGCGGCGCCCTGTCCGTTTTCCAGTTCCATGGGCACCCTCAGGTCACATCGCCGGGCAGCGCCGCCGTGAAGCGGCCGAGCAGGCTTGCCAGGGTGGCGATGTCCTTGTCGCTCCAGCGGTCGCGGAAGATGCCGGCCGCACTGCGCTCGAGCGTGGCACGCGCCTCGGCGACGCGCTGCCGGCCGACCTTGGTCAGCACGACGTAGCCCACCCGGGCGTCGCGCGGATCGGCCTCGCGCTTGACGAAGCCCAGCTTCTCCAATGGCAGGGCGAGCCGGGTGACCGTCGACTGGCTGACGTTCAGGCGTCCGGCGAGGTCGACGCGGCGCAGGCGGTTGGCCGGCGCCTGGTCGAGCTGCACCAGGAACATGAACTCGCGCAGCGCCAGGCCGTGGACGGCGCCCAGGCCGGGATCGATCCGCGCTTCCACGAAGGACTGCGCACGCAGGAGCCGTAGGATGGCGGCGAGGGAGGAATCGGACATTACCAGGATATAGTGCAGTATACTTCCGATCGCAAGTAGTTTAGAAGTATCAGTCGTTGGCAGCGCCGAAGCGCAGCGGCCGGAAGAAGGTGCGGACGTCGTCGACCAGCAGGTCGGGCTCTTCCAGCGCCGCAAAATGTCCGCCCCTGGGCATCGCGGTGTGGCGGCGCAGGTTGAAGGCGCGCTCGATCCATTCCCTGGGCGGCGGCGGAGAGAGGTCGGCCGGGAAGGCGGCGAAGCCCGTCGGCGTCTCGACGCGCTTGCCCTCTGGCAGGCCGCGATTTGGCTGCTCGGTGACGCCGCGATAGAGCCAGGTCGCCGTGCCGGCGGTGCCGGTCAGCCAATAGACCATGATGTTGTCGAGCAGCAGATCCATCGAGAAGCGTTTCAGCGGATCGCCGCCGCAGTCGCTCCAGGCCTGGAACTTCTCGACGATCCAGGCGGCGAGGCCGACGGGAGAATCAGTGAGTGCCACGCCAAGGGTCTGCGGCCTGGTCGCCTGTATGCGCTGGTAGGCAGTCTTCTCGTCGCGCTCGCCCTGGACCTTGGCGAGCCAGGCCTTCTCGTCGGCGCTGAGCTCGGCCTTGCTGAGGTCGATGCCGGGCCGCAGCCCCATCATGTTGAGGTGCAGGCCGACCACGCCCGACTTCCAGTCGTCCTTCTCGTCCTTCACGGGATGGTCGAAGGCGGCCCACGACGACACCACGGCGCCCCAGTCGCCGCCCTGCACGCCGTAGGGCCGACGGTAGTTCAGGGTCTCGTGCACGAGCCTGTGCCACAGGCCGGCGATGGCGCGCGGCCCGATCGGGCCGGTGCTGCCGTCCTCGCGGATCGGCGGGCCGGAGAAGCCATAGCCGGGGAGCGAGGGCACGATGACGTCGAAGGCGTCGAGCGGATCGCCGCCGGCGTTCTCGGGATGGGCAAGCGCATCGATGATGTGCAGGAACTCGACGATCGAGCCCGGCCAGCCATGGGTGACGACCAGCGGCATCGGCCGCGGCGCGCCCTCGACCTCGGTGCCGGGCTCGCGGATGAAATGCAGACGCTGCGGGCCGATATCGACCAGGTAGTTGGGCCAGCGGTTGATCGTTTCCTGGCAGCGGTTCCAGTCGTAGCCGTGGCGCCAGTAGTCGACCAGCTCGGCGAGAAAGTCGGGATCGGTGCCGGAGGCCCACGAGCCGCCATCGGCGATGGCGACGGGCGCGCGCCAGCGGCGCAGCCGCTCGTCGAGATCGATCAGCGCGCGCTCGGGAATGTCGACCTTGAACGGTTCGGGAGTGTCATGACGCGTGTCGCTCATACGACAGGCGTAGCGCGGATCTTACCCTTCCAGCAAATCGACCCTGAGCCGCTCGCGCGCCTTGGCATCAAGGCCGAGCGCCTTCTCGGCGAACGCT
>DATGZZ010000225.1:0-4299 GCA_035296945.1 Reyranella sp. | reverse complement strand
CGAGGTACATGCCGACCACCATCATCTCGCCATGCGCGAAGTTGACCACGCGCATGACGCCGAAGATCACCGACAGGCCGAGCGCCATCAGCCCGTAGACCATGCCGGTGAGCAGGCCCTTGGTGACGGCCTGGGCGAGATCGAGAAGGAAGTCGGTGGTCATCGAGCCAAAGGCGAACTGATCGTCAAACGCCCTCTCCGCCCGCGCAGCGGGGGGAGAGGGAGGGGACCCGCGCGTAAGCGCGGGGAGGGTGAGGTGGGCTGCGGCGCTTGCAACCGATAGCTCTCGTATTTGGGAAGCACCACCTCACCCTCCCATCGCTTCGCGATGGGCCCCTCCCTCTCCCCCGCTTCGCGGCGGAGAGGGGCTTGGGTGCGGATGGTTGTCTCGACGATCAAGTCCGCCGCTTGTCGTTCCAGCCCGGCATCGGGAACACCAGCTGCGCGGCCGCGGCTTCCAGCGGCAGCACCACGGTGGGCTTGCGCTTGAGGTTCTCGACGGCGGCGGCCTTGATGTTGACGTTCTGGCCCTTGGCGTCGAACTGGATCGGTCCGCCGATGATGACGTGCTGGTCGATCTTGGTCTTGCGCAGCGCGTCCATCAAAGCGTCGGCCTTGGTCGACTTGGCGGTGATCCAGGCTTGCGCGGCCACCAGCAGGCCCTCGAAGGTGAAGCCGCCGTTGATGTCGAGCTGGTCGTTGGGGAACTTGGCGGCGTGGCGCTTCTCCAGCGCCTGGGTCATCGCCGACTTCGGATCGAGCCACGGCACGTTCGAGATCAAAAAGTCGCTGTACTTGCCCATGGTCTTGAAGAAGTCCTGCTCATACAGGCCCGGCGCGCCGGGGTTCATCACGCCCATCGGCTCCCAGCGCTGCTTGACCATTTCCTGGATGAGCAGCTTGGCGTCGTTGAGCCGGCTCACCGGCATCAGCAGCTCGGCCTTGGTCGCCTTGGCCTTGCCGACCTCGACCGAAAGGTCCTTGGCCGCCGGATCGTAGGTGATGGTGTCGACGATCTCGTAGGGCATGTCGAGCTTGGGGAAGAGCGCCTTGATGCCGTTCACCATCGCCGTGCCGAACGTGTCGTTGATGCTCATCAGCACCGCCGTCTTCGGCGTCTTGCCCGAGATCTTGAAGATCTCCTTGTGCAGCGCCAGCGCGCCGGTGATCAGCATCGGTGCCGTCGGGAAGTTGCGCACGATGAACTTGTAGCCCTGCTCGGTGATCTGCGGCGCGGCGGCGATGTTGACCACCATCGGCATGCCGCGCTGCTCGGCGACCTGGGCGATGGCGATGGTCTGGCCCGAGTCGAAGGCGCCGACCAGCATCTGCGCGCCGGCGTCGATCGCCTTCTCGGCCTGGGTGCGCGCCACGTCGGGCTTGGATTCGGTGTCGTAGTTCATGACTTCGAGCTTCACCGGCATCTTCATGTCGGCGAACACCTCGTTGGCGACGTCGGCGCCGCGCCGGCAGGCCTGGCCGATCTGCGCCTGGATGCCGGAGGTCGGCAACAGCAGGGCGACCTTGAGGTTGCCGGTCGTTTGCGCGGCGGCATAACGCAGCGGCAGCGGCGCGCCGATCAGCGTAGCGCCGGCCAGTGCCGTCTGTCCCAAGTAGCGGCGGGTGACTGTCTTGCGGCTTGTCATCAAAGCCCTCCCTTATTTCATGGCCGGACTATAGAGACGGCCGCCGGGCCATGCTAGGTGGCCGGGCATGACGCTCACGCTCGACGCGCTGAACCGAATGAGCCCGGGGGACTTTGCATCCGCCGTCGGCGACACCTTCGAGCTGGCGCCCTGGGTCGCCGAAAGCGCGGCGACGCGGCGTCCTTTCCCAACGGTAACCACCCTGCACGAGGCCATGATGGGCGCCGTGAGGGCAGCACCGCGCGAGCGCCAGGCCGAGTTCCTGCGCGGCCATCCCGACCTCGCCGGCAAGGCCGCCCGGGCGGGCGCGATGACCGACGATTCCAGGCGCGAGCAGGCGAGCGTCGGCCTGGACAGCCTGGGCGAAGAGGAGTTCGCGCGCTTCCACCGGCTGAACGACGCCTACAAGGCGACGTTCGGCTTTCCCTTCATCGTCTGTGTGCGCCGGCACACGCGCGATTCGATTCTGGCGCAGTTCGAGCGCCGGCTGGGGCACGATCAGGCGACGGAGTTCGCCGCGGCGCTGCAGGAAGTCTTCTTCATCACGCGACTTAGGATCGCAGCCAAGGTGACGGGCGAGGGCATGCCCAACGTCAATGGTCGGCTCAGCACCCATGTGCTCGACACCCATGCCGGCCGTCCGGCTATCGGCGTGGCGGTCGAGCTCTACGAGTTCACAGGCGAAAAAGCCCATTATATTCAGTCGGCTATAACGAATGCCGACGGCCGCACCGACCAGCCGTTGATCGGCGGCCGACCCTTGCCGATCGGTCGCTACGAATTGCGCTTCGCCGTCGGCAACCACTTTCGCAGCAGGGGTATCGTGAGCGGTGATCCGCCCTTCCTCGATGTCGTGCCTTTGCGCTTTTCCATCGCCGAGCCGGAGGGGCATTATCACGTCCCATTGCTCTGCACGCCCTGGAGCTACTTGACCTATCGCGGAAGTTAAGGAGGAACGTATGACCTACAGTGATGTCTCCCTGATGATCGACGGCGCCTGGACGAAGGGCGCCAATGGCCGGACCATTCCGGTGATCAATCCGGCGACCGAGGAAGTGATCGGCCAGGTGGCGCATGCCGAGAAGAGCGATCTCGATCGCGCCCTCGCCGCCGCCGACAAGGGTTTCAAGCAATGGCGCAAGGTCTCGGCCTACGAGCGCTACAAGATCATGCGCAAGGCCGCCGACCTGATGCGCCAGCGCCTCGACGAGATCGCCACGATCATGACCACCGAGCAGGGCAAGCCGCTGTTCGAGGCCAAGGTCGAGACCAACCTCGCCGCCGACATCATCGACTGGATGGCCGAGGAAGGCCGGCGCACCTACGGCCGCATCGTGCCGGCGCGCGCCGAGAACGTGTACCAGCTCGTCATGAAGGAGCCGGTCGGTCCGGTTGCCGCCTTCACGCCGTGGAACTTCCCGATCAACCAGGTGGTGCGCAAGGCCTCGGCGGCGCTCGCCACCGGCTGTTCGATCATCATCAAGGGACCGGAGGACACGCCGGGCTCGTGCGCGCAGCTCATCAAGGCGTTCGTCGATGCCGGCGTGCCGGCGGGCGTGATCCAGCTCGTCTATGGCGTGCCGTCGGAGATCAGCGAGTACCTGATCCCCCATCCCGTCATCAAGAAGGTGACGTTCACGGGCTCGACGCCGGTCGGCAAGCAGCTCGCGGCGCTCGCCGGCACGCACATGAAGCGCGTCACCATGGAGCTGGGCGGTCACGCGCCGGCCGTGGTGTTCGAGGATGCCGACCTCGAGCAGGCGGTGAATGTCCTGGGCGCCAACAAGTTCCGCAACGCCGGCCAGGTCTGCGTCGCGCCGACGCGCTTCCTGGTGCACGAGAAGGTCTATCCGGAGTTCGTCGAGCGCTTTACCGCCTACGCCAAGAACATGAAGGTGGGCAACGGGCTCGACGCCGACACCAAGATGGGGCCGCTGGTGGCCGAGCGCCGCCTGCATGCGATGGACAGCTTCGTCAGCGACGCCATCGCCAAGGGTGCCAAGATCCAGACCGGCGGTCAGCGCAAGGGCAACAAGGGCTACTTCTACGAGCCCACGGTCATCACCGACGTGCCGCTCAACGCCAAGATCATGAACGACGAGCCATTCGGCCCGCTGGCGCCGATCACGCCGTTTAAGGATTTCGACGGCCTGGTGAAGGAAGCCAACCGCCTGCCGTGGGGCCTGGCAGCCTATGCCTACACGAAGAACACCAAGACCGCGGCGGCGATCGGTGCCGCCTTCGAGAGCGGCATGGTGTCGATCAACCACCATGGCCTCGCACTGCCCGAAGTGCCGTTCGGCGGCGTCAAGGATTCGGGCTACGGGTCGGAGGGCGGTCTCGAGGCGCTCGAGGCCTACCTCAACACCAAGTTCGTCAGCCAGCTCGGGATGTGACCGACGGCACGACCGTTCAGCAGCGTCGAGGGCCCGAAAGGGCCCTCGATTGCTTCAGGGATTGCTTAAAGCGGCAGTAGTGCGAAGGAGTTGATGAAGCGCTGTGTATCGGCGCCATTCTCCTGCCCGGCCGACACGACCGCGATCGCCTTGTACAGCTGGTCGCCGCGCAACACTTGTAGCAGGACACACACCTTGTGGTCGTCGGGGATGTCGATCAGGGAGCGCCGCGCCGGCTGGCCGTCGATGGTGATCCG
>DATGZZ010000224.1:0-7542 GCA_035296945.1 Reyranella sp. | reverse complement strand
TGTTGGGGGTCGACGGAGGCCACTGCCAGCAAAATGCTAGCAAACCATCGTTCACCGCAGCGCGCGCACCATGGCGGCGGTGACGTCTGGTTTCTGGCCGCCCCAGGCAGCGCGCAAGTAGTTGACCAGCGCCGCGGCCTGCTCGTCGCTCAGCTTGTCGGCGAAGCCCGGCATTCCGGGCAGGCTCATGCGGTGCGGGAAGTTCTGCGGGCCGATGCCGTCCAGGGTCGCCACGATCAGGTTGCGCGGATCGGCCAGGCGCAGCGTGCTGTTGTTGCGCAAGGCCACGATGGTGTTGGGAATGCCCTTGCCATCGAGGCCATGGCAGCCGGCGCACAGCGCGACGTAGCTGGTCCGGCCGGCCGGGTTGCCCTCGCCCACCGTCTCGACTGCGGGCGGTGGCGGCTTGTCACCCAGGAGGTAGGTCGTCATCGCAATAACGTCGTCGGGCATCAGGTTGCGCGTGCTGAGCACCACGACCTGGTGCATGTCGGCGAAGGCCGAGCCGGGGCCGGCGATGCCGCGGCTGAGATAGGTGCCGAGGCTTGCCGGTGTCCAGCCGCGCGCAGCAAGGCCGGCCGGCGTGATGTCGGGCGCGGCGACGCGGCCCAGCGCGAAGCCGGTCAACGAGCGCGACAGTTCCATCTCGCCGACGATGCCGCGCGGCGTGTGGCATTCGCCGCAATGGCCCAGCACGTCGACGAGATAGCGTCCGCGCTGCCAGGCCGACGAGCTGCCGGCGGAGGTCGCGGGCAGGCTGTCGGCCAGGAACAACAGGTTCCAGCCCAGCATTCCCAGACGAATGTTGTAGGGGAAGTCGAGCTCGGTCTGCTTGTTCGCGACCTTCATCGGCCGCAGCTGCATCAGCCAGGCGTAGATCGCATCCGAATCGGCGCGCGTCATGCCGCGATAGGACGTATAGGGCATCGCCGGATAGAGCTGCTGGCCGTCGCGCCGCACGCCGTCGTGCAATGCTTGCCAGAAATCGTCGGAGGTCCAGCGGCCGATGCCGTTGTCGGGATCGGGCGTGATATTGGTGGCGTAGATCGTGCCGAAACCCGACGCCATCCCGAGCCCGCCGGCAAAGGGCGCGCCGCCGGGCTCAGAATGGCACGCCGCGCAATCCGCCGCTTCGGCGAGATACTTGCCGCGCGCCACCACGTCGGACGTGGCCTTCACGACCTGCACCGGCCCACCGGTCTTACCACTCAAGAGCCTGGTCGCAACGAAGCCGGCCAGCGCCACGGCGACGACAAGTACGGCGATCGCGGCCACCCGCAGCAGGCGACGAACCCTCACGCGCTGTCCCGCGTCAGGCCAGGCGTCGCCAGGATCACGTCACGTACCGCCTGATAGTAGCGCACGTAGCCGGTGCAACGGCAGATGTGAGCTTCCAGCGCCGCTGCGACGGTCGCCTCGACCTCGGCCTTCGCCACCGGCGCGCGCTTCAATCGCTCGAGCAGCACCGTGGCGGCGTTGACGAAGCCCGGCGTGCAGTAGCCGCACTGGAAGCTGAACTTTTCCAAAAAGGCCTGCTGCACGGGCGAGAGCGTCGCCTCGCCCTTGTCGTCGGTCGCAGCGATGCCTTCGATGGTGCGGATGCGCTTGCCGTCGAAGAAGTCGGCGCCGATGATGCAGGTCTGCACCTCCTCGCTGGTCTTGTCGTCGCGGTCCCAGATCACCACGCAGGCGTGGCAGATGCCGATGCCGCAGCCCAGGCGCGAGCCGGTCAGGCCCACCATCTCGTGCAGCACGTCGATCATCATCATGCCTTCGGGCACGTCGATTGGGCCGTGCGGCTTGCCGTTGATGGTGACGGTCACCTTGCGTGTCGGCAGGCTCATCCCAACACCTTCAGGATGCGCTCGGGCGTCACCGGCAGGGTGCGGAAGCGATGGCCGATGGCATGGAAGATGCCGTTCACGATGCCGGCCATGATCGGGATCATCACCACCTCGGCCATCCCCTTGGGCGGCTCGCTGTCCGACAGAGGCGGCAGGACCTCGGTCGTCTGCCGCCAGACCGCCACGTCGCTGCCGCGCGGCAGGTAGTAGCGATTGAAGTTCCAGGTGCCGTTGCCGGGCCCGTCCTCGTACAACGGCATCTCCTCGTGCAAGGCGAGCCCGATGCCCATGGCGAGGCAGCCCTGCATCTGGCCCGACACGAGGTCCGGTACCAGCATGTTGCCGCATTCCAGGATGGTGTGGTGACTGAGCACCGACACCTTGCCGCTCGCCGCATCGACGGCGATCTCGACCAAGGTGCCGACGCAGGTGTTGTAGCCCACCATGGCGTTGTTGTTCGCGGTCGGCGGGAAGAACACGGCGCGGCGATCGAGCACGCGATAGTCCTTGTCGCCCTGGCGCAGCGACAGCGCATCGACGGCCAAGCGCACCACCGCGCCATCGATCTCGAAGTCGGCCTCCGCCCATTGCCAGCGGTTGAAGACGTGCACCGTGGCGCCGGTCACCAGCCCGCGCGCATGCGCGTGGCCTGCCAGGCGCGCCAGCGGCAGCGGCTCGAGGCCTTCGGCCGTGAGCGCGCCATCGCGCCAGCGCGCCGCTTCCAGCTTCACATCCCGCCCCCAGATCGCCACGGCCGCCGGCAACAGGCCGTGGAGGAAGACGACGCGCGCCGCGGCCTGCGTGGCATGCGTGAAGTAATAGGACGAGTTGCTGGCGCTCGAGGCCGAGGCGAAGGACGGGACCCAGCGCGGGTTTTTAGCCAGCCGGTCCTGCTCGTCCTGCGCCATCGCGTGCGGATTGCCGCTGGTCTCGACTGGCAGCTCGGGCCAGTCGGTGGCAGCCATCTCCAGCACGTCGGCCGGCCGTCCGAGCCAGCGCGCGCAGGCGACGGCCTGGCCCGACGAGGCGCCGGTGCCGATCTCCGTGCCGGTATGGCCAAGCGTGATGCGCCCGTCGGCCGAAAGCTCGACCTTGGCCAGGCTGCATTGCGCGCCGTCGCCGAAGCGCCGCTGGATGCAGCCGAAGCCGACGCCGTAGGACTTGCCGGGATTGGCGGCGTCGTAGGCCTGCTTGCGCGCCGCACGGCCGGTCCACAGCGCGTGGGCGGCCGCTTTCTGCAGCACCGTCTCGGCCCGCTGCTGGCCGACGGGCACCGCGCCCTGGGCATTCTTCATGCCGGTCTTGAGCACATTGCGCAGCCGGAACTCGATCGGATCGAGGCCGAGCTCACCCGCGATCTCGTCGGCCATGATCTCGGTCGCCGCCAGCGTCTCCAGCGCGCCATAGCCGCGCGCCGAGCCGCAATCGAGCGCGCGCGAGGACATCGCGGTGGCGGCCATGTCGGTCTTGGGAAAATAGTAGATCGAGGCGGCCGAGGTGGCCGCCACCATGGTGAGAGCGTCCGAGCAGTTCGCCCGGCCGCCGCCGTTGGAGACGATGTCGGCCTGGAAGGCCTGCATCAGCCCGCTCTTGCGCTCGACGCCGATGCGGTAGCGCATGCTGAACTGGTGCCGCTTCAGGCCGGCCTGGAAATGCTCGAAGCGGTCATAGGCCACGCGCACGGGACGGCCGTCGCCATAGGCGGCGGCCAGCAAGCCGTAATACGGCAGCGGGCTGTGGTCCTTCGAGCCGTAGCCGACCGTGAAGCATGGATGCAGGAACAGGCGCTTCAGCCCGAACCGGCTCTTGGCCAGCATGCCGGCCGCGCCTTCCGCCACTTCCTGCGGCGACTGCGTCGGGACGACCAGGTGCAGCTCCTGCTTGGCCGCATCGTACCAGCCGTTGGCGTTGTCGGGTTCAAGCGCCGCGGTGTCGGCGGATTGGGTGGCGTAGTCGCGCGTCACCACCAGCCAGTCGGCGGGCGGCTTCGTCAGCTCGTCGTCGATGGCCTTGGCATGAAACATCGCCTGCGCGCCGAGATCGCCGTCGCGCGCGGGCTTGGGCCAGGCCGGCCGATGCTTGTCGTAGGTCGAGACGTAGAGCGGCGCCTGCCTGGTCGAGGAGAAGACGTCCTCGTCGTCGGGCGTCTTGCCGCCGACGCGGACGAAGCGGCCCGCTCCCCAGGGATCGCGCTCGAGCGGGCCGGTGACGGCGCCGTAGCGGATGACGGCATCGTTGAACTGCAGCTTGTCCTTGGCGAAGCGGAAGCGGATGAAGTCATGGAAGATCAACATCGCTACCGCCTGGCCGAGATGAGCCGGCGTCTTGCCCTCGGGCAGCAGCATGTCCGTGCCGTAGAAATCCGGGAAGGCGAGACCGTCGCGCGCCAGATCCGCCGCCGTCACCACGCGATCCGGCTTGAGGTCGGCCCCCAGCATCGACAGATCGAAGCCGGCATAGAGCCGGTCGGCCATGGTCACGCGCAGCACAAGCGCATGCGCCTGTTGCTGCGGCCAGTGCGGCAGGTCGCGGGCGCGGATGTCGCGCGCGAACACCTTTCCGCCGGTCACCTTCGCCCTGCCGTCGACGCGGTATTTCAGCGAGCCGTTGGCCACGGCCGGCGCCGTCAGCAGCCGCTCGTCGAACAGGGCGGCATAGGCGCGGCTGCCGAGCGGGGCCACGTAGACCGCGACGCCGCCCAAAAGGCTGGCGCGCAGCAGCCGGCGTCGCGACAGGCCGTTCATGGGCCGCGCTTGCGCAGTTCGGGGAAGTCGTAGTCCTTCCAGCCCGGCACGTCGGCGACCTCGATATATTCGCGGCCATGCTCGGCCAGCGCCGGCCCGCAGACATTGGCGGCCGCCTCACCTGCCCGCTTGACTGGCAGGCCGAACGGAAAGGTGGCGTCGATGCCGATCGCCGAGCCGGTGCGCCTGGTGGCCGGCAGCGATTCGTCGGCCATCGGATCAAGCGGCCCGCCGGGCAGGCCGTCGACGATGACCGCATCGCGCGCCGGCTGGATGCGGAAAGCCATCGCCCATTCGACCTCGGCGGAGCTGTGCACGTCGATGTCGGGGTCGACCACGACCACCATCTTGGGCCGGAAGTTGCTGGCGATCGCGGCCAGCATCGCGGCGCGCGCCTCGCCGGCGAAGCGCGGCTGCATCGCCATGACGATGCGGTACGACACGCCGCCGGACGACGGGATCGACACCTTCGACAGCGTCGGGAATTGCTGACGCATCATCGCCAGGAACGAGGCCTCGTAGGGCACCTGCTTCAAAATGTGGTTCTCGGTCGGCGGCACGCCGGTCAGCAGGCCCTGGAAGCAGGCATCGTTGCGATGGGTGATCGCCAGCACGCGAGCGACCGGCTGGGGCGCCGCCGGCGAGTAGTAGCCGGTGTATTCGCCGAGCGGGCCTTCCATGACGGTCTTGGTGAGGTCGGCCTCGAACTCGATGACGAACTCGGCGCGCGCCGGCACGTCGACATCGACGGTCTTGGCATGGACCAATTCGATCGGCGCGCCGCGCAGGCCGCCCGCCAGCTCGAAGTCGTTGGTGTTCTCCGGCACCTGGATCGGCGCGGCATAGGCCAGGATCGGATCGACGCCGATCACCACCGCCGCCCGATAGCTCGTGTGGCCGAGCGCCCGCGCCTTGGCGACATGCTTGCCCAGGCGATGCAGCGGCAGCGGATTGAACGACATCGTCGTCTTGTCGATGATCTCGAAGCGGTAGTGGCCGATGTCGGGAATGCCGGTCTCGGGATCGCGGCTGACGACGATGCCCGGCGTGATGTAGGGCCCGCCGTCGTCCGGGCTGTACTTGGGCACCGGCAGGGCGCGGAGATCGATGGCATCGCCAGTGATGACGTTCTCGTGGACGGGCGCGTCCTTCACCATGACCGGAGCGATCCGCTTGGCCAGGCCTGACAGGATGCGGTCGAAGATCGTGTCTTCGGTGGCCTCGAGGGCGATCAGCGCCTTGGCGCGGGTGTTGTAGACGCCGGCCACCAACGGGAAGCGCGTGCCGTTGTTCTTGAAGACGCAGGCCGGCCCGCCCACCGAAGCGCTCTTGCGCAGTGCCTTCGCGACCTCCAGCTCGAGGGCCACCGGCCGGTCGATATCGATCAGTTCACCGTGCTTGCGTAACGCACCGAGAAACTCGCGAAAATCTTGAAAGGGCATGCCAAGGACTCTCGCCGAACGGCCGCGAGGCTACCATGGCGGCGCAGCCGTGCATCCGCGTTTCGGTGAGAAATTGCCCACTGCCGATCGCCCACATGGCGCGCAACGCCGGAGGGGGCCGTCAGCCGGGCCGGGAAAACGACGCCGTGCTAGACGACTCCCTCCCGGCGCAGGCGTTTCGCCTCATCGGGCTCGACCCCGCACAGGGATTCAAGCAGTGCGTCGGTGTGCTCGCCCAGCAGTGGCGGACGGCTGACCGCGACGGGGGAATCCGACAATTTGATCGGGCACCCGACCGTCTGATAGGTGCCGCGGGTCGGATAATCCACGTCGACGATCATCTCGCGCGCCTTGAGATGGGGATCGGCCAGCACCTCGCCGGTGTCCTGGCAGGCGCCGCAGGGGACGCCCGCATCCCCCATCAGGCGCATGACGTCGTGCTTGCTGCGTTGCTGCGTCCACGCCTCGATGATCGCGTTGAGTTCTGTCCGATTGTCCCACCGCGCTTCCGCGGTCTTGAAGCGCTCATCTTCGGTCAACGCCGGCTGCCCCAGCACTTTCGCCACCGCCGGCCACATCTGCGGCTGTGCGTAAAGGTAGACGTAGTCATTCGGGCCGCCCGGCGCGCAGGCGTAAGTCGTGCCAGGCACGTTGGTCCCGAGCTGATTGCCGCTGCGCGGACTCGGACGGCCGAAGCGCTGATGGTCGCGCAGGCTCACCCGCACCAGGTTGACGACCGCGTCCTGCATGGACACCTCGACCTGCTGGCCGCGGCCGGTCGCATGGCGCTGCTGCAGCGCCGCCAAGATGCCGATCGCCATGTGCATGCCGGTGCCCGAATCCCCGATCGACGGCCAGACGTAGGTCGGCGGATTTTCGGGGAAGCCGGTGACGCTCATCGCCCCGCCCATGGCCTGGGCGACCGGCTCGAAGCTCTTGAACCCACTGTAAGGCCCGTAGGTGCCGAAGCCCTTGATGGTGGCGTAAATAAGCCGCGGGTTGATCTTGCTCAGGGCCGCGTAGCCGAACCCGAGGCGATCGAGCGCGCCCGGCCCGAAATTCTCCACCAGCACGTCGGACTGGGCGATCACCTTGCGGAACAGATCCTTGCCGGCGTCGGTCTTGAGATTCAGCGTCAGGCTGCGCTTGTTGGCGTTCAAGATCAGGAAGAACAGGCTGTCACTGTCCTTCTGGTCGCGCATGTTCACCCGCGCAATGTCGCCGCCCTTGGGCTCCTCGAGCTTGATCACGTCGGCACCGAGGAAGCCCAGGATCTGCGTGCAGGCGGGCCCCGCCTGGTTGTGCGTCATGTCGATGATGCGGACGCCTGACAAGGCCTGGTCCATGGTCGCGCTCCCTCTCCCTGCAGCCGCCCATGCTAGTCGGAAGACTGCTGGCGATCACCCCCCTTGATAGCAATCCCGTGGCGCTTCACGCAACAAACTGCGATGGCCTATTCGATGACCTCGTCGGCGCGGGCGAGCTGGGCGGGAGGAATGGCCAGTCCGAGCG
>DATGZZ010000223.1:0-2410 GCA_035296945.1 Reyranella sp. | reverse complement strand
CACGCTGATTGCCTCGATCGCGACTGGCGCCTTCGCGGCCTATCATTTCAACCGCCTGTCGCTGCTCGGCGTCGTTGCCAACCTCCTGGGTGTGCCGCTCACCGGTTTCTGGATCATGCCGTGGGGCTTGGTCGCGATGCTGCTGATGCCGTTCGGGCTGGAGCGCTTCGCGTTGGTGCCCATGGGCTGGGGTGTCGAAGGCCTGAACGGGATCGCCAAGTATGTCGGCAGCTGGCCGGACGCCGCGACCCTTGTGCCCTCGATGCCGGGGGCCAGCCTGTGGGTGATCACGATCGGCGGCCTGTGGTTCTGCCTGTGGCGTCATCGCTGGCGCCTCGCGGGATTGCCGGTCGTGGCGATCGGCCTGCTGCTCGGGCCGCCGCCCGCGCCCGACCTGCTGATGAGCGACGACGGCCGCGTTCTCGGGCTGCGCGACGAGAAGGGCGTGGTCCACGTCGCCTCGTCGCGCACCGACCGCTTCGTTGCCGACACCTGGGCGCGCCGCAGCGGGCAGGAGGGGGCCAAGCGCTGGCTTGCCAGCGCCGACGAGGAGGCGGCGGGCCTCGGCTGCCGCAGCGGGCTCTGTCGCTGGCGCAAGGGGCCGTGGCGCGTTGCGCTGGTGAGCGACGACCGGCGGCTGGCCGAGGCCTGCGCCAACGCTGACATCGTGCTGTCGACCGTCGATGCGCAGGGCCGCTGCCGCGGCCCGCGGCTGGTGATCGACCGGCGCGATGCCTGGCGCGAGGGAGCCCAGGTGTTGTGGCTCGACGAGCAGGGCGTGCGCCGCGAGACCGCCAATGCCCGCCGCGGCGACCGGCCGTGGGTGCCCGGCAGCCCGAGCAGGCAGGCAGCGCCGGTGAAGACGCCGGGAGCGTGACTAGTCACGCACTGAATATAACCTAAGTTATCGTCTTTGTCATCCCACGCGTAGCGAGGGACCTTTCCTGTTGCTTGAAAGGCCCCTCGCTATGCTCGGGGTGACAGTCGTCGCGTTAACAGTCGTCGCGTTAATTGTAGCGGCGGTACAGCCCGGCCAGCTTGCCCTGGATCTTGACCCGGTCGGGTCCGAAGATCCGCGTCTCGTAGGCGGCGTTGGCGGGCTCGAGGGCGATCGAGGCGCCCTTCTTGCGCAGGCGCTTCAGCGTGGCTTCGGTGTCGTCGATCAGGGCGACGACGATCTCGCCCGAATCGGCGGTGTCGGAACTCTTGATGATGGCGATGTCGCCGTTGTGGATGCCGGCCTCGACCATCGAATCGCCCTGCACTTCGAGGCAGTAATGCGCGCCCGAGCCCAGGAGCGTGACGGGCACGTCGACGGTCGTGGAATTGTCGCGCAGCGCCTCGATCGGCGTGCCGGCCGCGATGCGGCCGTAGAGCGGCAGGCTGAGCGCCTGGGCCTCGTTGGCAACCTGGATGGCGCCGGCGAGCGGCACCTTCTCGCCCCGGATGATCTGCGGCACGAAGCCTTCGCGGCTTTCGGCCAGGCCGACACGGCTGAGCAGGGGCGTGACGTTGGGCGCCGGCATGGCGGCAGCGTCGGGCAGCTTCAGAACCTGCAGGGCCCGCGCACGATGCGGCAGGCGGCGCAGGAAGCCGCGCTCCTCGAGGCCGGTGATCAGCCGATGGATGCCCGACTTCGATTTCAGGCGCAGCGCCTCCTTCATCTCGTCGAACGACGGCGACACGCCATCGTCGTTGAGGCGCTTGTTGATGAACATGAGCAGTTCGTTTTGCTTGCGGGTTAACACCGTCTTCTCCCCAGACTGCCTACCAGATCTCGGAACAAATCCTGAAACCCGGCACATGTTCTAGTTTAGTTCTTTCACAATGTCAACTTATCCCGAGGATATCGGGGACAGCCCCGGCGACAAGCGAGCTCAGTAAGTGCCTGGGAGAACAGAAAGATCGATGACCTGCACGCTCTCTCCCGCCTTGCGCGCGGGATCGTGCGCCGGCCTGACCAGCAGTCCGGACGACCAAGCCAGCACCGACAGCATGGAGCTGTCCTGGACCGGATGGGGTTCCACCAGCAGGCCGTCGGCGGTGCGGGTGAGCTCGGACCGCACATAGTCCTCGCGAGTGTCGTTGGCCTTCAGGTCGACGGCCAGCCGCGCGCGCTCCGTCGCGACCAGGTCGCCCGCCTGGCCCAGCATGCGGTCGATGGCGGGCTTCAGGAACAGGAGCGCGCAGACCATGGTCGAGACCGGATTGCCCGGCAGTCCGAGCACGCGGGCGCGATCCTTGGCGGCGAACATCAGCGGCTTTCCCGGGCGCATGGCGATGCGCCAGAAGTCCATGGTGAAGCCCTGGGCCTTGAGCGCCGCCTGGACGAGGTCGTGATCGCCCACCGAGGCGCCGCCCAGGGTGATCAGAAGGTCGTGCTGGGCGCCGGCGGCGATGCGCGCCTGGA
>DATGZZ010000222.1:0-2187 GCA_035296945.1 Reyranella sp. | reverse complement strand
ACGTGAGGCGTGGGTCGTGGTCATGAGGGAGGCCGTGGCCTACCATACGGAACGGAGTTTGAAAGGGTCCATGCGGGAAAACGGCTTCCGCGCCGTCGGCGGTCTGGCCCAGCGGCTCGCGTCCGGCCTCGCGAAAGGTCGCGGCGCGTCGATCGCCCGCCTGCGCGCGGAGTGGTCGGCCGTCGTCGGCCCCGACCTTGCCCGGATCACGCGGCCCGAGGCGCTGACCGCGAGCCGCGGCCGCTCGGGCAAGCTTTTACGCCTGCGCGTTCCCGGCGCTGCCGCGCTGGAAGTCCAGCACATGGCCGGCCAGGTCGTGGAGCGCGTGAATGCCTACTTCGGGCACAAGATGATCGACGATATCCGTCTGGTGCAGGGCGCCATCGCTGCCCCCGCGGCCGCACCGCCGCGGCCAGCGCCCGACGCCAGGAGAGTGGCCGAGATGACCGAGCGTGCTGCCACCGTGAAAGATCCCGAGCTTCGGGCGGCGCTGGCGCGCTTGGGCGCACGTGTTTCGACGGGCCGCCGCCAAGTGGTGCTGGGCGTGCTCGCTGGCGCCTTTGCGGTGCGCGAGGCCCGCGCCCAGGACCTGAAGCTGCTGGAGCCGCTGCCCGGCGATCACGTGCTGGGCAAAGCCGACGCGCCCAATACCCTGATCGACTATGCCTCGTTCACGTGCCCCTTTTGCGCGCAATTCTACATCGCCGTGATGCCGACCCTGCGCAAGGAGTGGATCGACACCGGCAAGCTCCGGGTGATCCATCGCCACTTCCCGATGGACATGGTCGCGACCCGGGCCAGCCAGCTCGCCGAGTGCGCCGGGCCCGACAAGTTCTACGAGCGGGTCGACCGGCTTTTCCGCAGCCAGGTCGAATGGCTGACAGGGGCCGATCCCCTGGTCGAGATGGTGAAGGTGCTGGCCACGGATGGCCTGACGGAGGGCCAGGCCCAGGCCTGCTTCGCCGACGACAAGGCCCTCGACAAGGTGCTGGCCGACGTCCAGTCCGGCCAGACCCTGGGGGTGCGGCAGACGCCCACCTTGTTCATCAACGACCAGAACTACTTAAACCCCGGTGGCCCTGACGCCATTGCCGCGATTTTGCGCCAGGTGGGACGGTAATAGTTTGACTCCCCACAGGCCACATTCCCAAGATGTAGTGGAGAGGAAGACGGTATGCGTAATATGTTGATAGTCGCCGGCGGAGCCGTGGCGGTGGCCGCGATCGCGGCTGGCGTCTATTTCGGCACCCGGCCGCCTGCCGCCGGCCAGCCTCCGGTCGCGGTGGCGGCCGCGCCGGACAAGACCGCGTTGCTCGCCATCCAGCCGGCCGACCACGTGCTGGGCGACCGCAAGGCGCCGGTCACCCTCATCGAGTACGCCTCCTTTACCTGCCCGCACTGCGCACACTTCCACATCCAGATCCTGCCCGAGATCAAGAAGAAGTGGATCGACACCGGCAAGGTGAAGCTGATCTACCGCGACTTCCCGCTCGACCAGGTGGCGGCCAAGGCCGCCCAGATCGCCGAGTGCGCCGGCAACGACCGCTATTTCGGCGTGATCGACCTGATCTTCCGCGGCCAGCCGCAGTGGGCTGCGTCGCAGGACCCGATCGCCGAGCTCGCCAAGCCATTGCGCATCGCGGGCCTGGGCGAGAACGAGATCAAGGCGTGCCTCGCCAACGAGGCCAAGGCCAACGAGGTGGTCGCCGACTATCGCGGCGGCGAGACGCTCGGCGTCACCTCGACGCCGTCGCTGTTCATCAACGGGACTCTCTATAAGGGCGCGCGCTCGGTCGAGGAACTCGACGCGGCGCTCGCCAAGCTCGCCAAGTAAGTCAGTAAAACAGCCAGCGTGGGGTAGATGGTGCAGTTCGACAAACTCCGGCTCTCCGGTTTCAAGTCCTTCGTCGATGCGACGGAGCTCACCATCGAGCCCGGCATGACCGGCATCGTCGGTCCCAACGGCTGCGGCAAGTCGAACCTCGTCGAGGCGATGAAGTGGGTGATGGGCGAGACCTCCGCCAAGCAGATGCGCGGCAGCGAGATGGAGGACGTGATCTTCGCCGGCACCGGCACGCGGCCGGCGCGCAACATCGCCGAGGTGACGCTCTCGCTGGACAACAAGACGCGCACCGCGCCGGCCATGGTCAACGACGCCGACCAGCTCGACATCGTGCGCCGCATCGA
>DATGZZ010000221.1:0-2659 GCA_035296945.1 Reyranella sp. | reverse complement strand
AGACCGAGCCCAGTCCAGTCTGGATCGCCGGCCGCCAGCGCCAGGTCGCGAGATGGGTCCAGACCCGGCCGATGACCCAGGTGAGGATCCCGGTCGGCAGGAAGAACGCGATCAAGGCGACGGCCGCGCCAGTCAGGCCTGCGGCCACGTTGGGCACCCCCGCTTGGGCTGCAATGGCGCCGATCGAGACCACCATCATCATGTTGGGCCCGGGCGCGAGCTGGCCCAAGCTGTAGAAATGCAGCATCTCCGGGAAGCTCACCCAGTGATAGGTGTCGACCGTGAGCGTCTTGAGCTCCGGGAAGGCCGCCATGCCGCCGCCTACAGTGAGCAGCGAGAGATAGGCGAAGACGCCCGCGATATCACCGAGCTGCTTCATTTGCGGGCCCCTTGGTCGCCGGCCTTGTCGCGCGGGCGGTGCCACCAGATGGCGACGATGCCGGCTGCGATCAGGGCGTAAGGCACCTGCACGCCCAGCAGGGCGACGGCAGCGGCCGTGGCCAGCACGATGACGTAGTCGGCGATGCCCTTCAGCACCCGCGAGCCGAGCTGGACCATCACCACCACGATCAGCCCCAGGGCGCCGGCGGCGATGCCGTGGAGGAACGCCTTCGACCAGGGATCGTCGCCGCCGATGCCGTAGGCGAAGGCGGCCGCGGTCATCAGCGTGGCGCCAGGCAGGCACATGCCCAAGGTGGCCAGCAGCGCGCCCCGGGCACCGCGCAGCCTGTCGCCGACCAGGATCGACATGTTGGTGGCGTTCAGGCCCGGCAGGGTCTGGCTGATCGACAAGAGCTCGACGAAGGTGACGTCGTCGAGCCAGTTGTTGCGCACCACCAGGCCGGTCCGCAGGTAGCCGACGACGCCGCCGCCCAGGCTGGTGGCCCCCATGACCAAGAAGACCCAGAAGATCCTGCCCAGCGAAGGCCGGGGCTCAGCCGATGACGGAGTTTCGCTCATTCGTGCGCCTGTGGTGGGTTGCCCTTCAACCGGTAGACCGCGCCGGTCTTGGTGGTGGTGAGAGACAGCCAGTCGCCGGCGATCTGCTGCAACTCGATGAAAAAGCGCTCACAGGCATGCAGTGCCTTGTGGCTGATGTCGTCAGGGCCGTTGAAGCGCAACTGATAGGCGAATTCGCCGACAAAGGGGTGATGGTCGCCGCGCGAGCGCCACAGGGCGACGTTGGCCGTGGCGCGGGTGTGATGGCCGAAGTCGAGCTCGCAGATGTCCTGCATCAGCTCCTCGACGATGCACTGGTTGACCAGCGCCACGTCGGCCGGGCCGTCGCACGAGATGATCTCGAGCGGCGGGAAGAGGTGCTGCAGCTCGGGCAGGCTCATGTGGTCGAGCGATGACATGGCCAGCCGATCGGCCTCGGGCGCCTGGCTCAGGCCAAACTCGACATTGTGCGCCAGCAGCCGGCGCACGCCGCCGACGCGCTCCTTGAGCGGCAGCAGCTCGATCTTGAACTTGATCTTGTAGTCGCCGGAGATGCGTGGCCGCACGTCCGTCGACTGCGCGACCATCATGTCCTGGCTGCGGTACTTGAAGACGATCTCGGGATCGCCGACCGGAAAGCCGTCCTCGTAGCTGATGCGTCGGCGCAGGATGAAGGCGTTGTTGTAGAGGTGGAAATCGCCGGTATCGAGGAACAGCACCTCGCGCACTTCGGGCCGCTGGTCGAGCTTCGGCGTGTGATGGTAGGCCACGCCCGTTGCGTCGGCGGCGCGGTGGACGAGGCGGTCGAACTCCTTGAAGACGTGACGCGACGTGAAGGGGTCCGGCTTCAGGATCAGCTTGCACTGCAGGAAGCGCAGGTCGTCGAAGCGTCTGCCATCGAGATAGGTGCCGTCATAGCGCTCGGCAAACCACACCGGCAGCATCAGTCCATGCTTGTCGCCTGCCATTCTCTCTCCCCGTACGCAGGGTATCGCGCACTGGCTGCGCTGTCATCCTGACGGCGCGGCATCGACCTTGCCGAACGATGCGACCTTGCCCTCGTCGAAGCAGACGTAATAGCGGTCCGAGACCGACCACGGCACGCGGCTCCAGAAATCCTTGAGCAGAGAGTAGTAGCCGCACTCCTTGCCCGGCGCGTGGGAGACGGTGTCGGGCTGGCCCATGATCGAGCGCACCTGGTCGCGGTCCATGCCGGCCTGGACGCGATCGATGTTCCTCGCCGGCACGGTCGAGCAGCCGGCCAGCATCATCATGATCGACAAGACAAGGACAGGACGCATCATCGGTCGACTCCGGGTCATATTCTGCCTGCTCGACAGCGATAAGTCAGGCTTGGTCTCACCGCCAACAATTGTCGGGCAGGCCGCCGGCTGGCGAAAGGGCGGGCGATGCGGTACGTCCGAACCATGTCCGACAGTTCCCGTTTAAAGCTTTCCGGCCTCGGTGCGTCGCTGAGCGGCCCCATCGGCGGCCTTTCCGATACCCCCATCACCGAAGTGGCGATGACGGTGTTCGGCGATCCCGACGTCGTGCCGTTGTGGTTCGGCGAGGGCGACCTCGTGACGCCCGATTTCGTACGCGATGCCGCCGCCAAGGGATTGCAGGCGGGTGAAACCTTCTACACGTGGCAGCGCGGCATTCCCGAGCTGCGCGCGGCGCTGTCGGCATATACCGAGCGGCTCTACGGCATCAAATGCCC
>DATGZZ010000220.1:0-9051 GCA_035296945.1 Reyranella sp. | reverse complement strand
CAGGCGGCGGAAGAACTGCCAGGCCGACCACGGTTCCATGACGCCGGCACCCGCCGCCAGCGCGCCGCCGGTGTCGATGTCGACGCCGACCGTGGCGCCGCGCCCGGTGCGCCGCATGGTGCGCACCGGGAAGTTGTCGATGACGCCGCCGTCGACATGGACCTCGCCTGCCTCGTTGAATGGCGGGATGACGCCCGGGATCGCCACCGAGGCGCGCAGCCAGCGCCACAGTCGACCCACTGTGTGGATGTCGGCATTCGAGGTCGTGAGGTTGGCCGTGACACAGAAGAACGGCAGGATCAGGTCCTCGATCTCCTTCTCGCCGAACGACATGCGCAGGAGGCGCGTGACGCGCCGTCCGGCGTAGAGCGAGATCAGTGGCAGCGTGTAGTCGCTCAGCGGATTGTTGTCGACGAAGGCAGCGCGGAAATGCCTGGTGATCTCCTCGTCGGGCCAGCGCGAGGCGACGCTTGCCGCCACGATCGCGCCCATGCTGGTGCCGCCGACCTGGTCGATCGGCACGCCGCAGGCGCGCAGCGCCTTGATGACGCCGATATGGGTGAAGGCGCGCGCCCCGCCGCCCGCCATGACGACGCCGACGGCATGCCCGGTCAGCAGGCGCGCCAGCCGGTCGACATCGGCGTGGACGTCGAGCCGCACGTGATGATGCTGGCCGTAGAGGCCGCCCGCCAGCATCGGCGCCGTCGAGCCCGGCTTGGGATCGTGACCCTCGTGCAGCAGCACCAGCTCGCGGCGGCGATGGAAGACAGCGCCCGACTGCGCCGTCTCGATCTCGAAGGGCAGGCGGGTCGGCAGCTCGTCGTCGGCCGCTCGCACCACGACCAGGCAGTCGGCCTGGCGCAGGCAGAGCTCGGTCCACTCAGTGGCCGTGGGATCGGCGCGATAGAGCACGAAGGAGGCTTCGGTCTCGGCGCGCGCGAACCATTCGGGGTCGCGGTCCATCGATTCGGGGCCCAGCATCTCCACCTGGCTGCCGATGCGCCCCAGAGCCGCCGCCAGCATGACGGCAAAGCGCGCCGCCGGTGTCGAGAGGCCGGTCGGCAGGATGGCGAAGGTGCGCGGCTGGCGGCGGCGCTTGGTCGGCCCCATGGCGTTGCGCGCCGCGACGCTGCGCATCAGGGTCGGCAGCACCTCGGGATGCCGCGCGGTCAGCTTGTCGAAGCTGCCGCGGGCCAGGCGCCAGACCTCGCTGTCGCGCAGCGCCGCGACGCTGCGCGTGCGCTGGCCGTGCGACAGCAAGGACATCTCGCCGACAATGTGGCCGGGCGGAATCTCGGCCATCAGGACCGGTTCGTCGGTGCTGCCCTCGTCCTCGTGCCGGAACACGCCGAGGCAGCCGCTGGCCACGACATAAACCGCGTCGGCCGGCTCGCCCTGGCGAAACAGCGGCGCGCCGCCCGGCAGCACCAGCAGCGAGAGCTCGCGCTCGACGGCCGACATGCTGTGCGCCTCGAGGTCGGCGAACAGCGGCGCCCGCTGCAGGGCCTTGCGCAGGCGCTGCCGTGCCGAGTCCTCGCCTGAGGCCACGATGCTCATGCCGTTCTCACGAACCTCTCCTCATGGGCCTCGCATTCCCTTGAGCGCCCAGCCGATCGTCTGGTCGGCGCGGGCCCACACCATCTCGCGCCACTTGTCGCCGGACGGGAAGAAGCGTTCCTTCATGTCGGCCTTGAGCGCGCGTCCCTGCGCCGAGCCGAGATCGCCGCGCTGGTGCAGCCAGTTGTCGGCGCGCACGGCGCGCAGCACCTCGGGCACGGCGTAGGTGCCGTATTCGATGGCGATCGGCGTCACCTGGGCATCGGGCAGTTCCTGTGGGAAGGCGTCGGTCATGATGCCGACCACGATGGCGGAGGTCGAGGTGCCGTCTTCGGGCGAGGTCATCTCGTCGCCGTACCAGGCTTTCGCCCGCGGAAAGGACTTCGACGTCGGCGGCACGGCGCAGATGAGCTCGCCGTGGCCGAACGGGCCGAGCCCGGTATGAAAGTCGATCACCGCGACCTGGCGCGCGTTGCCAAGCTCGGTGCGGGCGAGGGTGCGCAGGGTGCGGTTGCTCCAGGTCGGCCTGTTGCCGCCGAAGAAGATGCCGTCGGCATGGGTGTACTGGCCGCCGCTCAGCGCGCCCTGCAGGCCGAAGGCGCCGTGGGTCTGGGCGTAGCTCGCGAACACCCGCTCGGTCTCGGCCAGCGAGGCGTCGTTCCAGTCGCGCGGCAGGACGGCGTCGGCCAGCGCGAGATAGCCCTCGTTCTTCGGATAGGCCTTGTCGTGATCGACGAAGTTGCGGTTGAGGTCGACGTTGTCCTCGGTCACGCGCCGCGTCCAGGCAAAGCCGTGTGGGTTGATGGCGTGGATCAGCAGCGCCCCGGTATCCTTGGGCAGCTTGCCGGGACCGCCGTTGCGCAGCCAGGCGATCTCGGCACCCGACCCGCAATGGCCCTCGACGCCGTGGGTGCCGGCGATCAGCACCAGCATGTTTTTAGCATCGCGCGGGCCGAAGCGAGCGGTGTCGAGGTAAAGCGCCTCGCCGGTCGGGCCGCGGCCGCTGGGATTGAGCCACGAGCGGATCTCGCCGCCGCCTGCCGCCGCCGTGCTACAGAACTTGGGCCGCGCCTCGGCGTAGCTCTCGGAAAAGCACTCAGGTACCGAAACCATCAAAATCCTCCCCCGGCCATGGTAGCATGGCCGCGACATGGGATTCTTCACGTTAGAGACGGCGCAGGCGCAACTCTCCCCGGGCGGCAATTTCGGCCCCTGGATCTGGGACCTGAAACTCAAGGCCGAGCTTTTTTCGGACGACAGCGTGCGGCTGCGCCTGCCGTACGGCGATCATATCGCGCGTCCCGGCGGGGTCGTGATCGGCCAGGCGATGATGGCCGTGGCCGACACCATCATGGTGCTGGCGATCTGTCAGAGGCTCGGCCGCTTCGCCACTCTGGCGACGATCTCGCTGACCACGAACTTCTTGCGTGCTGCAGTGCGGCAAGACGTGATCGCCGTGGCGCGCGTGAAGAAGCTCGGCCGCACGACCGCCTTCGGCGAGGTCGACTTCTTCGTCGACGGCTCGGACGAGCCGATCGCCCAGGCGCTGTCGACCTTCGCCGTGCTGCCCGACGGCGTGGGCGCGTTCAACCGCGCCGACCAGCGGGACTAGCTGTCGTACTGCAGCAGCGCGTCGACCGGGACTTTCAGCTTCTTGCGGCCCTCGAGGAAAGTGAGCTCGATGATGCAGGCCGCCGCCGGCACGACGCCGCCGACGCTCTCGAGCAGAGTTACCGCCGCGGCCATGGTGCCGCCGGTCGCGAGGAGATCGTCGACCAGCGCCACGCGCGTGCCTTTGGTGATGGCATCCTGCTGGATCTCGATCGTGTCGGTGCCGTACTCCAGCGCGTAGGTGTGGCGCACCGTGGTGCCCGGCAGCTTGCCCTGCTTGCGCAGCATCACGAAGCCCGTGCCCAGCGCCAGCGCCAAGGGTGCGGCGAGCAGGAAGCCGCGCGATTCGATGCCCGCCAGCACGTCAGGCTTGTAAGGCCTGAGCCGCTCGGCCAGCCGCTCGATGGTCGCGTGCCAGGCCTTGGGATGCGCCAGCAGAGTCGAGATGTCGTAGAACAGGATGCCCGGCTTGGGAAAATCCGGGATCGAGCGGATGTGGTTCTTGAGGTCGATGGTGTCGGACATTCCCACTCCTGCTCAGCCGTAGGCCGGCGGCGGTACGAAGCTGCGATATTCCTTCTCCAGCAGCTTGGCGAAGGCGATGGTCGAATAGTCGCCGTACTGCGGCCCGATGATCTGCACGCCAATCGGCAATCCCTCCTTGGTCTCGCCGATCGGTGCCGCCGTCGCCGGCAGCAAGGTGATGCTGGCGTAGCCCGCCCAGAAGATCTGGTCGACCACCGGCAGCTTCTTGTTGTTCACCACGATGGTGCGCTCATGGCGGATGGTCTTCTGGTCGTGCGGGAAGGCCGCCGTCTGTGCCACCGGCGCGATCATCAGGTCGTAATCCGCGAAGAAGGCGTCCCACGCCAGCCGCATGCGATGGCGCTTCTCGTTGAGCTGCGTCCAGGTGCGATGCGACAGCGTGTTGCCGCGCTGCATCTGGGCGAAGTAGCTCAGGTCGTCATCGGGCAGGGCGGCGACGTCGCGCTGCGCCTCCTGGAACTCGGCATCGCTCATGCGACCCGATGTCGTCGCCCGCAGCATGCGGACATAGACGTCAGCCAGCTCCGCGGTATCGATGCTGGGCTTGGCCTTGTCGCTCACCTTGACCTTCTTCTTGCCCAGGAAGTCGGCCAGCGTCTGGATCGCGGCCTGCACCGAATGGTCGACCTCGGCGTTGCGGTCGGAGAGCAGCACCGCGACCTTGAAGTCGCGCAGCTGCTTTTTCTTCGAGCGCGGCAGGGTGAGCGTCCACCCGCGGGCGTCAATGGCGTCAGGCCCGGCCATCACGTCCATGGCGATCTCGAGATCCTCCGCGCCGCGCGCCAGCGGTCCGCAAACGCTGATGTCGGCCTGGGCGACCCTGCCGTTCAGCGCATGGCCGCGCGGCGACACCACGCCCCAGGTCGGCTTGTGGCCCCACACGCCGTTGTAGGAAGCGGGATTGCGGATCGAGCCGCCGATGTCGCTGCCCGCCTCGATGCCGGTGAGGCCAGCGGCCAGTGCCGCGCCGGAGCCGCCCGACGAGCCGCCCGGCGTGCGCGACAGGTCCCACGGATTGTTGGTCGAGCCGTAGACCTCGTTGTAGCTCTGCCAGTCGGCGAGGTTCAGCGGCACGTTGGTCTTGCCGAACAGGGTGACGCCGGCATCGATCATGCGCTGCGTCACCAGCGCGTTGGTCTTGACGATGGTGTCCTTGAAGGCGGGATGGCCCCAGGTCGTCGGCAGGCCCGCGACGTCGTAGGATTCCTTGATGGTCATCGGCACGCCGTGCAGCGGCCCGACCTTCTTGCCGGCCTTCACCGCCTTGTCGGCCGCCTTGGCCCGCTTGCGCGCGCCCTCGATGTCGGTGGCGATGATGGCGTTCAGCTCGGGGTTATAGGCCTCGACGCGCTTGAGATAGAGGTCGAGCAGCTCGAGGCAGCCGATCTTCTTCTTCCGGACCGCGGCGGCGAGCTGCTTGGCGGTCTGGAACGGCAGGGCAAGGGACATCGGATGGGACTTTCGGCGCAATGGACGGCGACAATGCCCGTACCATATTGTCCCCGGCGCCGTGAAGAAACTCCCGAGCCGCTACCATAAATACGCGCTGCCCATCGGCACCAGCTTCTTCATGACCTTCCTGGTGACGGGGGTCGCCACCTGGCGCGTGCTGGGCTGGGACCGCACCATGTTCAAGATGTGGCTCAGCTCCTGGATGATCGCCTGGGCGATCGCCGCACCCACGATGTATTTCGTGATGCCCGTGGTACGCCGGGCGTTGTCGCATATCATCGAGGATAAATAGGCAGGGCTGCCCTATTGCCTACCTGGGAAGGCCTGCCCCACACTGCCCGTACCCCGCCATCGCCAGGGAGGAACACATGCCATCCGCTGCCGCCAAGAAGCCCGCCAAGACGCCGGCCCAGAAGGTCGCCCACGCCCGCATCGCCGAGCCCGTGCTGGTCAAGGGCCGGCGCGAGTTCTTCCAGTACCGCGACCTCGGCGTCGCCGAAGCGAGCGCCGGCGGCATGCGCGCCCAGGTGATGATGGCGAGCCAGGGCATGAGCCGCCCGACCGGCTGGCACTATCACGAGTGCGACGGGCAGTTCATCTACATCATCAAGGGCTGGGTCGACCTCGAGTTCGAGGACGGCCGCACCATCCGCGTCGAGGAGGGCGATTCGCTCTTCATCCCGGGCTACCTGCGCCACAACGAGATCCGCACCGCCGACGCGCTGGAGATCCTCGAAGTCTCCACGCCGGGCGTGATGGGCACCAAGCCTTGCGAGGCGCCCGCGGGCTTCAAGGCCTGAGCATCGACCTGCGCCGCGGCAATCTTCTAGCGGCGCTGCCTGAGCGCAAGGCTGAGGAGCAGCTCGACCTTCTCGTCGAGAAGAGCGGCGTACGCATCGAGCGCATCGTCTCGACCGGGCAGGCGAGTCCGCCGGGCTTCTGGTACGACCAGCCCGACGATGAGTTCGTCGTGCTGCTCAGCGGCGCCGCCTGCCTGTGCTTCGAGGACGGCGACGTGACGCTCGCCATGAAGCCAGGCGATTGGGTCGAGATCCCCGCGCACGTCCGCCATCGCGTCGAGTCCACGCAAGCCGATCCGCCGACGGTGTGGCTGGCGGTGCATCGGCAAAACTAGCGCGGCCGCGGCCGCACGCGCGCCGTCGGTTCGGCGATCAGCGGGTCGTCGGGCCAGTGGTGGCGGGGATAGCGGCCCTTGAGCTCGGCCTTCACCGACTTGTAGCCGTTGGCCCAGAAGCTCGCGAGGTCGCGCGTCACCTGCACCGGGCGACGCGCCGGCGACAGCAGGTGGATGGTCAACGGCACCTTGCCGCCGCCGACGCGCGGCGTGTCGACAAGGCCGAACATCTCCTGGAGGCGCACCGACAGCGTCGGCTCTGCCGGATTGGCGTAATCGATCGGCACGCGCGAGCCGCTCGGCACTTCGACATGAGTCGGTGCCAGGCGATCGAGCTCGCGCTGCCTGTCCCAGGGCACCAGCGTTTTCAGGGCAGCCGTGAGGTCGATCCGCGCCAGATGGCTGCGTCGCGACACGCCGTCGAGGAAGGGCGCCAGCCAGATATCCAGCGATTCGAGCAGCGCCTTGTCCGACAGGTCGGGCCAGCCTTTGTCCTGGGTGCGCAGGAAGGCTGCGCGCTCGCGCCATTTGGCGAGATCGTCCGACCACGGCAGCGCGCCCAGCCCGAGCTGGCGGATGCCGTCGATCATCGCGGCTTTGAGCTTGCCGGCATCGGGGTTGGCCAGCGGCTTGTCCTCGAGCACCAGCGCGCCCAGGCGCCGCCGTCGACGCGCCAGCACGATGCCTTCGCGCTCGCTCCACTGCAGCGCCTCTTCGTCGACGATCTGTTCGGCAAACAGCTCTTCGATTTCGGCCAGCCTGATCGGCGCGGCGAGGAAGATGCGCGAGTCCTGGGCCGATCCATCGAGATCGGCGACGACGAGAAATTCCTCATTGGCCATCGGATCGCCGTCCGGCAGCGCAGCCCCTCGGCCACCCGACAGGAGATAGCGATTGGTTCCCGGCCGCCTGCGGCCAATGCGGTCGGGATAGGCGAGCGCCAGCAGGGCTCCGGTCATCGACACGTCGGGCTGGGCGTTGCCCGCGCCGCGCGGCATCAGGCGGCGGGCCTGCTCCTGGATCAGCCGCAACGTGCCGTCGCGCTTGCCGCTCAAGGCGATGTCGACGCGATGCCGGAGGTCGACGTCGCGCTGCCCCGGCGGCAGGCGCAGGAAGTCGCGCTCGCTCAGGATCGCGGCGAGCAGGGCGGCGATCCGGCCTTGCCCGAGCGCGCGACCCTTCAGCACCAGATGGGCAAGACGCGGATGCTGGCCGAGCCGCGGCATTGCCCGGCCGTGCGGCGTGATCGCACCCGCGGCATCGAGCGCGCCGAGATCGACGAGCAAGGCGCGCGCCGTGGCGAGCGACGCGGCCGGTGGCGGCGTCAGCCAGGGCAGGGTGGCGTCGTTGGCGCCCCATAACGCGAGCTCCAGGGCGAGCGGCGCGAGGTCGGCGTCCAGGATCTCGGGCGGCGTGAAGGGCAGCAGGCCGCGTTGCTGCTCCTCGGGCCACAGGCGATAGCATACACCGGGCTCGAGGCGGCCGGCGCGGCCGCGGCGCTGGTCGGCCGAGGCTTGGCTCACGCGCACGGTCTCGAGCCGCGTCATGCCCGAGCGCGGCGAGAAACGCGGCAGGCGCATCAGGCCCGAGTCGATCACGATGCGCACGCCCTCGATGGTGAGGCTGGTTTCGGCGATCGAAGTCGCCAGCACGACCTTGCGCCGGCCAGCGGGCGACGGGGCAATGGCGCGATCCTGGTCGGCGGGCGAGAGGTCACCGTAGAGCGGCGCTACGTCGACGGTGCCGCCGAGATCCAGGCGTTCCTCGACGCGGCGGATCTCGCCGACGCCTGGCAGGAAAACCAGGGCGCTGCCGCTCTCTTCGGCGAAGGCGCGGCGCACCGTCGAGGCGACGCTGTCCTCGATGCGGCCCGCGGGCTCACGGTCGAGATAGCGGGTGTCGACCGGGAACATGCGGCCGGCCGAGGCGATCACGGGCGCGCCACCCAGGCGATCGGACACCGGGCCGGGATCGAGGGTGGCCGACATGGCGATCACGCGCAGGTCGTCGCGCAACGCGGTCTGCGCCTCGCGCACCAGGGCGAACGACAGGTCGGTCTCCAGGCCGCGCTCGTGCAGCTCGTCGAAGATCACGCAGCCGATGCCGTCGAGCGAGGGATCGTCCTGCAGCATGCGGAGAAAGAGTCCGTCGGTCACCACTTCGATGCGCGTGCGCGGCCCGACCTTGGTGTCGAGCCGCACGCGATAGCCCACGGTCTCGCCGACCGCTTCGCCCAAGGTCGCCGCCATGCGCCGCGCGGCCGCGCGCGCCGCCAGCCGCCGCGGCTCCTGCATGACGATCTTGGCGTCACCGAGCCACGGCGCATCGAGCAGGGCCAACGGCACGCGCGTCGTCTTGCCGGCGCCGGGTGGTGCGACCAGGACGGCGGCGTTTCGCGCCTCCAGCGTCTCTTTCAGGCGCGGCAGCGCTTCGTCGACGGGAAGAGAGTCCATCGCCGCGGCTTATAGCCGTGGTCGCGGACGAGGTCGATCAAGTGGTGACGAGGGGATTAACCACCGAAAGGCCGGCGAAGCGATTGAAGTCCCGATCGGCCGACCATAGTTCGCGGACGCCGTGTTGCCGGCACAGTGCCACGATGCGCGCATCGTGAACGCGCGGACCGACCGTGCGTCCAGCCATGAGGAGCGCGCGTAACGTCGACCAATGTTCCGCCACCTCGGCCAAAAGCACCAGCGTCGGAGATTCAATCCATGCATCGACTTGATCGAGCGCTCGCGCAAGCGGTGAAG
>DATGZZ010000219.1:0-7481 GCA_035296945.1 Reyranella sp. | reverse complement strand
GCGCCGGGCACGCCGGAGACGGTGACGCCGGCCGACTGGCACAAGGTGCTGGAGGCCAACCTCACCACCACCATGCTGTGCACCAAGTACTGCATTCCCGAGATGAAGAAAGGCGGTGGCGGCTCGATCATCATGGTGTCGTCGATCGCGGGCGCGGTCGGCCTGATGGGCAGCCCGGGTGCTGTCGCCTATTCGACGGCCAAGGCCGGCCTGCACGGCTTCACCCAGTCGGTGGCGGCCGACTATGCAACGCAGAACATCCGCGCCAACTGCATCATCGTGGGCTCGGTGCACACGCCGATGGTCGCGCACCTGGGCGCCGAGGCGCGCGAGCGGCGTAAGAAGATGGTGCCCATGCAGACCGAGGGCACGGCGTGGGACATCGCCTATGGCGCGGTCTATCTCGCGTCCGACGAATCGCGCTGGGTGACCGGCGTGCTGCTGCCGATCGACGGCGGACTCGTGTCGCTTCGCCAATGGCCGCGCTGATCAAGCGGCCTCCGGCGCCGCCGCGCAAGCCCCGCGGCCATGGCCATGAGCGGCGCAGCGAGATCCTGACGGCGGCCAAGCAGCTCTTCATCAGAGAGGGCTACGAGACCGTGACGACGCGCCAGCTCGCGGAGCGCGTCGGAATCTCGCAGACCGGCCTCTATGTCTACTTCGAGAACAAGGAAGAGATCCTGGAGGAACTGCGCCAGTCGACCTTCCGGCAGCTTGCCGCGCGCCTGGCCGACATCGTGGCCGGACGCGCGCGAGGCGTCGCTCTGCTGATGCGGATGCTGCAGGGCTACATGGAATTCGCTCTCGGCGCGAAGCTAAATCATCGGGGCGCCGTGCTGACTTGAAAGCAATGCTGGCACTCGAGCCCGGCGACACAAGGAGTGGCGTCGTCTGCCAGACGACCCGCCATATGGACCTCTCTACGGAGCCCAGAAAGTCTTGAAAAACGAAGTCGAGCGATAATAACTCCAGGCTTGACCGGATGCGCACCTGAGTTATAATGGATGCCTGTTGCGTCGCGTACCCGCATTCTCGCTCTTTGCATCGTTGATCCGAGACCAAAAGGCTGCGCCAGACACCGCGCGACCCGTCCAGCCGCTTGCCTTCGGAGGGGCCCGCGGCTTTGGCTCTGCGACGCCGCGATTCTGGTAGCGCAACTAGCGTAACTGTCCGAATTCCAACCTTTGGGGGTCCGGTTCTCCGCCGACTACCTATTCAGGAACGCGTCGCGGCGACCTGCCGGTCGTGGTGCCAGGTGTAGAGGCCGCTCGCCACGACGATGGCCGCGCCCAGGATCGTCCAGCCGTCGGGAATGTCGCCGAACACGGCGACACCCAGCACCGTCGCCCACACCAGCAGCGTGTAGTTGTAGGGCTGCACGGCGCCGGCCTCGGCATGGTCGAGCGCCTTGATCATCGCATAGTTGCCGACCGCGCCGATGGCTGAGATCAGCGCCATCAGGATCCATGCCGTGACGGTGGGCCACTGCCAGCCGATCGGTCCGACGAAAGTGCTGGCGACCAACGGCACCACCGCCGCCCAGATCAGTGACGTGTCGGGCGAATCGTGCCGCGCGGCCAGGCGAGTCAGGATCTGGTAGATCGCCCACAGCACCGCGCCGCCGAGCGGCAGCAGCACCGGCCAGTCGATCGTGCGCAGGCCGGGCTGGATGATCAGCAGGACGCCGCCAAAGCCCACGGCGACGGCCAGCCAGCGCGCCAGGCCCGCCTTTTCGCCCAGGAACAGCACGCCCAGCGCGATGACCATCAACGGCGACGTCGCCGCAAGAGCATGCGCGTCGGCGAGCGGCAGGTAGCGGAAGGCGAGCACGAAGATGGCGCTTTCGATCAGCAGGATCAGCGAGCGAGCGAACTGCAGCCACGGCCGTTCCGATCGGAGCGCTTTTACCAGCCCTTGGCGGCGGACGATGATCCAGCTGAACAGGAATATCAGCGCGCAGCGGACCCACATGATCTGGATGACCGCATAGTCGGCCACCAGGAATTTGCTGATCGCATCCATGCTGGCGTAGCACAGCGTCGCCAGCAGGATGAAAAGAGCTCCCAGCGCGTTGTTGGATCGCGCAGCTCCGGTGCCCGCCGTCACTCCGCCGCCGCTCGACGCGCCGGCGGACGGAAGGCCGGGATCACGCGCTCGGCGAACAGTTTTAGGCTCTTCATCGTCTTCTCGCGCCCGTAGTAGGGCGGGTAGTGCAGCAGCAGCGAGGTCATGCCGGTCTTCGCCTGCATCTCGCGCAGGCGGGCGATCACGGTCTCGGCCGAGCCGTGCAGCAGGGTCGAGGCGAGGTCGTCGTACTTGATCGCGCTGCCCTTCTCGGAGACCGAGCCGAGATAGCCGCCCGTGCCCGAGCCACCGAAATGCGAGATGTGGCGCACGATCGCCTCCTCGGTCTCGGCGCGCGCCTGGGCGTCGGTGTCGGCGATGTAGACCCAGCGGGCGATGTCGATCTCGCCCGCGGCCGGGTTCTTGCGCCGCTCCGCCGACGCCAGGCTGAGCTCGCGTTTGTAGAGCGCGGTCTGCGCTGCCAGCGTCTCGACGCTGGGCAGGGTCGAGAGCATCAGGCCGAAGCCGTTGCGCCCGGAGTAGCCGATCGAACGGTCGGTGCCGCCCGCCATGTAGAGCGGCGGATGCGGCATCTGGATGGGATGGGGCAGCATCTCGTAGGGCTCCTTCACGGTGCCCTTGTAGTACTTGCCCTTGTGGTCCCAGCGATGCCGGTGCCAGGCGTCGAACATCAGGCCGATCGATTCCTCGACGATGTCGCGGCGATTGTCGAAGTCGCGGCCCAGACCCTCGAATTCATAGGGCCGATAGCCCGAACCCACGCCCAGCCGCACGCGGCCGTTGGAGAGGATATCGACGAACGAGGTGTTCTCGACGACGCGGATCGGGTCGTAGAGCGGCAAGGTGATGACGGCAGCGCCGATCTTGATGCGGCTGGTCTTGGCCGCGAGATAGGCCATGTAGGCGAAGCAGTCCGGCATGATGCCGTAGCTGGTGGCGAAGTGATGCTCGGCGATCCAGGCGGTGTCGTAGCCCAGGCGCTCGGCCTCGATGACCTCGTCGGTCGTGCGCGCATGCACGTCGCGATGCGGGTAGGGTTCTTCCTTGGGGTTTGGATGCGATGTGAAAAGGACGCCGAATTCCATGTTTCCTCGCGTTTCCTTGTTGGTTGCGATCCTAGGACGGCAGCCATGCGCTCGCCAGCGATTGACCCCACTCTGCGGAAGGGTACGGTTGGGCAAATCGCCGGAGGAACCGCATGGCATTCGACCTCGTCGTCAAGAACGGCATGATCGTCGATGGGTCCGGACTACCGCGTTACCGCGCAGACATCGGTGTGAAGGACGGCAAGATCGCCGAGATCGGCCGCATCAACGGCGCCGCCGCCAAGGAGACGCTCGACGCCGAGGGCCGCGTCGTCTCGCCGGGCTTCGTCGATGGCCACACGCACATGGACGCCCAGATCTTCTGGGACCCGATCGGCACCAGCTCCTGCTTCCAGGGCGTGACAACGGTGCTGATGGGCAACTGCGGCTTCACCCTGGCGCCGTGCCGCGCGGAAGAGGCCGACCTCGTCATGCGCAACCTCGAGCGCGCCGAGGACATCAGCCGCGCCGCCATGAAGGCCGGCATCAGGTGGCGCTGGGAGACCTTCCCCGAGTTCCTGGACGTGCTGGAGTCGCTGCCGAAAGGCATCAACTACGCGGGCTACATGGGCCACTGCGCCTTGCGCACCTACGTGATGGGCCAGCGTGCCTTCACCGACAAGGCGACCGAGGACGACCTCAAGGCGATGGTGCATCACACCCGCGAATCGATCGCCGCGGGCGCGCACGGTTTCTCGACCACGCGCAGCGCCAGCCACATGACCTCGGACGACAAGCCGGTGGCGAGCCGTCTCGCCACCTGGGAAGAGTTCGAGACGCTCGTCAAGGCGATGGGTGCGGGCATGGTGGAGGTCGCGGGCGAGCCTCGCGGCGCCGAAGGCGACAAGGCGCGCGCCTACTATGAGGGGCTGAGCAAGCTCGCCATCGAGAGCGGTCGGCCGATCACGTTCGGCCTGTTCAGCCGGCGCACCAATCCGGGCAGCTGGCGCACCACCTTCGACATCATCGAGCGCACCTGCCGGCAGGGCGGGCGCATGTTCGCCCAGGTCCACAGTCGGGCGCTGAACGTGCTGCTCTCCTTCGAAACGCAGTTGCCGTTCGACAAGTGGGAAATGTGGCGCGACATGCGCAAGCTGCCGGTCGCAGAGCAGAAGCAGTGGCTGCTCGACGCCGACAAGCGTCGCAGGCTGGTCGAGATCGCGTCGAAACCCTACGAGGGCCCGGTCGTGCTCGGCGCGGAAGCGCGGCCGCCGAAGTGGGACTGGATCTATGCCTTGACCGACATGACAGGCCCGCACAAGAGCATGGCCGAGCTGGCGCGCCAGAAGAACACCCATCCCGTCGACCTGATGATCGACATGGCGCTGGAACGCGACATGAAGTTCTTCATGATCCAGCCGATCGCCAACGAGGACCAGGCCGAGGCGCTGGAGCTGATGAAACATCCGCGCTCGGTCGTGACCTTCTCCGACTCCGGCGCCCACGTCTCGCAGATCATGGATAGCTCGCTGCAGACGCATCTCCTGAGCCACTGGGTGCGCGAGAAGCAGGCTTTTACGCTCGAGGAGGCGGTGAAGCTGATCACCAACGACACCGCCACCCAGTTCGGCTTCCACGATCGCGGCCTGCTGCGCGAGGGCCTGGCGGCCGACATCGTCGTGTTCGATCCCGACACGGTCGGCCCGCGCATGCCCGAGGTCGTGTGCGACCTGCCGGCCGACGCCAAGCGGCTGAAGCAGAAGTGCGACGGCATGCACGCCACCATCGTCAACGGCCAGGTCCTGCTGCGCGATAATGAGCCGACGGGCAACCTGCCGGGCCGTTTGTTGCGCAGGAAGGTGCGCGCTTGATCGATAATACCGTCGCTTGACTTAGTTGCGCCGCACAATCATATACGGCGCAGCCCGCTGGTTTGCGGGCTGACAAAGATTTCTCGCGATCGCGCGACGCGCCTCTCATTCGACGGCGCCTCATCCCGAGACAATCCCCAAAACAAGAGCCGTCCCAGCCGCGCGCGGGAACGGGCCAAAAGCCGCCCTACATACGCGTGCCCGAAAGGCACGGTGGGCGGCCAAAAGGACTTTTATTCCAGTGAGTAATGTTTCGTTTGCGGATCTCGGCCTCGCCGAGCCGTTGCTGCGTGCCCTCGAAGCCGCCGGTTACACCGTGCCCACGCCGATCCAGGCGCGCACCATCCCGGCATTGCTGCAGGGCCGCGACGTGCTGGGCATCGCCCAGACCGGCACCGGCAAGACCGCCGCCTTCGCGCTGCCCATCCTGCAGCACCTCTCCGCTTTCCGCGAGCGTCCGCAGCCCAAGCATCCGCGGGCGCTGGTGCTGGCGCCGACGCGCGAGCTCGCCGTCCAGATCGGCCGCAGCTTCGACACCTACGGCCGCGGCCTCGGGCTGAAGCTCGGCATGGTGATCGGTGGCCTGGGCTTCGGCCGGCAGATCGAGACCTTGAACCGCGGCGTCGACATCCTGGTCGCCACGCCGGGCCGGCTTCTCGACCTGGTCGAGCGCGGCAACGTCAAGCTGGCGCACGTGACCTTCCTCGTCCTCGACGAGGCCGATCGCATGTTCGACATGGGCTTCATCCGCGACGTGCGCCGCATCGTGGCCTCGGTCTCCAAGCAGCGCCAGACGCTGTTGTTCTCGGCCACCATGCCGGGTGACATCTCCAAGCTCGCCTCGGAGATCCTGAAGAACCCCGAGAAGGTCGAGATCGCCCCGCAGGGCCGCACCGTCGACAAGGTCGACCAGCGCGTCTACTTCGTGCCGGCCGCCGCCAAGCGTGCGCTGCTGAGCCACCTGCTGAACGACGAGACGCTCGAGCGCGTCATCGTCTTCACCCGCACCAAGCGCGGCGCCAATCGCGTCGCCGAGGCGCTCGAGGATCGCGGCGTGCGCTCCGAGGCGATCCACGGCAACAAGTCGCAGAACGCCCGCCAGAAGGCGCTCGACAACTTCAGCCGCGGCCGCGCCCGCGTGCTGGTCGCCACCGATCTCGCCTCGCGCGGCATCGACGTCACGGGCGTCACCCACGTCATCAACTACGAGCTGCCGGCCGACGCCGAGAGCTACGTCCATCGCATCGGCCGCACCGCGCGCGCCGGCGCCTCGGGCATCGCCCTGTCGTTCTGCGACGGCAGCGAGCGCGGCCAGCTCAAGAGCATCGAGCGGCTGACCAACCAGCGCATCGCCGTCATCCCGACGCCGGCCAACGAGGACATGCCGGCGGCGCCGCCGCTTCGTCCCAAGGCCGAGCGCGACGCGCGCGACGAAGGCGAGCGGCGCGAGCATCGCGGCAACGGTCACGGTCCCAAGCAGGCCAATGGCAACGGCAACGGTCGTGGTGGCCGCGGCGGCCAGCGCCCGTTCGGCGAGCGCTCACGCGGCGATCGCCCGTCGGCCCCGGCCGAGCATCAGTGGTCGCGCGGCGACTATCGCGACGCGCCGCAGGGCGAGCGTACCAACGACGATCGTCCGCGCACCGGCCCGACGCAGGGCGAACGCCCGCACGGCGCCCGCCCGCCCGCCAACCGGCCCTATACGCCGCGCCCGCAAGGCGACCGCCCGTTCGGCGGCCCGCCGCGCGGCGGCCGTCGCTTCGGCGGCGGTGGTGGTGGTGGCCGCGGCGGTCGCGGCCGCGCTGCCTAAAGAATCCCTTCCTCGCGGAAGATTTCTAGACACTTGCGAAGAGCGTGCTCGTACCGGGCACGCTCTTTTGCAATGGACTCATCATCCCACTCGAAGAAGCCGCGCTTGGTCTTGAAGCCGATGCGGCCCTCGTCGACGTTGCGTTGCAGGACCGGCGGCGGGCCAGCGGCATTGGTGAGGTCGGGCCAGATGATCTTGGCGACGGCGCAGGTCGTGTCCCAGCCCGAATGCTCCTTCTGCACGATCGGACCGGCCGCGGCGTAGCGGAAGCCGAAGCTAAGCCGCACGGTGGCGTCGATGTCCTCGGGCGAAGCGACGCCCTGCTCGATCAGCCACAGCGCCTCGCGCATCAAGGCACCCTGGATGCGGTTGCCTAAAAAGCCGATCACGTCCTTCTTCACCTGGACCGGCCGCTTGCCGAGCGAGCGCATGATCTCGCCGACGCGCTCGGCCTGCTTCACGTCGGTGTGGACCGAGCGCACGACCTCGACCAGGGGGATGAGATGCGCCGGCATGAAGAAGTGCAGGCCCAACATGCGGCCCTGGGTCTTGAGGTCCTTGGCGATCTCGCTGATCGGGAAGCTCGACGAGTTCGAGGTGATGGCGCAGCCGGGTTGGGCCAGCGTCTCCATCTCGGCGAACAGCCGGCGCTTCAGCTCGAGGTCCTCGGTCACCGTCTCGACCACGACG
>DATGZZ010000218.1:0-2122 GCA_035296945.1 Reyranella sp. | reverse complement strand
TCGTCACGCGCAGCCCGATCAGGGCGTCGACGACCTTGAGGATGATGAAGGTGGCGATGGCGCACCAGGCGATGCAGACCAGCGAGCCCCAGAGCTGGGTCAGCACCTGGCCGGGATTGCCGTCGATCAGGCCCTTCTTGCCCTCGCCCGCGATCGCCTCGATGGCGAACACGCCGGTCAGGATGGCGCCGGCGAAGCCGCCGATGCCGTGCACGCCGAAGGCGTCGAGCGAATCGTCGTAGCCCATCGCCTTCTTGAGCGCGGTGGCGCCCCAGAAGCAGACCAGGCCGGCGACGATGCCGATCACCAGCGAGCCCATCGGATTGACGTAGCCCGAGGCCGGCGTGATCGCGACCAGGCCGGCGACGGCGCCGGAGATGATGCCGAGCACCGACGGCTTGCCGCGCGTCGCCCACTCCGCGAACATCCAGGAGAGAGCCGCCGCCGCCGTGGCAAACTGGGTGACGGCCATCGCCATGCCGGCATTGCCGCTGGCGCCGACCGCAGAGCCCGCGTTGAAGCCGAACCAGCCGACCCACAGCAGCGAGGCACCGATCACGGCATAGACGAGGTTGTAGGGCGCCAGGTTCTCGGTGCCGAAGCCCTTGCGCTTGCCCATGACCAGGGCGCAGACCAGACCGGCCACGCCGGCGTTGATGTGCACCACGGTGCCGCCGGCGAAGTCGAGCACGCCCCAGTCGCCCAGGAAGCCGCCGCCCCACACCCAATGGGCGATCGGCGCGTAGACGATCAGCGACCACAGCGCCATGAACCACATCATGGCCGAGAACTTCATGCGCTCGGCGAAGGCGCCGGCGATCAGCGCCGGGGTGATGATGGCGAAGGTCAGCTGAAAGGTGAGGAACACGGTCTCCGGGATGGTCTTGGCGAGGTCATGCACGCCGTCCAAGGTCAGGCCGCGCAGAAAGACGCGGCTCAGGCCGCCGATGATGGTGCTGCCCGAGGTGAAGGCGAGGCTGTAGCCCACGATCAGCCACAGCACCGAGATCAGGCAGGTGATGGCGAAGCTCTGCATCACCGTCGCCAGCACGTTCTTCTTGCGCACCATGCCGCCGTAGAACAGCGCCAGGCCGGGGATGGTCATCATCAGCACCAGCGCCGTTGACGTCAGCATCCAGGCGGTGTCGCCGGTATCGAGCTTGGGCTTCTCATCGGCCGCCAGCGCCAGCGCCGGCAAAAGCAGCGTGCCGGCCGCCCCAAGGCCGGTAAGCAGCGGATTGAGCTTGGACTTCATCGTACTTCCCTCGGTTCGTTGATTGATTGGATGGTGGCCGCTCACAGCGCCTCGGTGCCGGACTCGCCGGTGCGGATGCGGATCGCCTGCTCGATGGACGTCACGAAGATCTTGCCGTCGCCGATCTTGCCAGTGCCCGCGGCCTTGCGGATCGTCTCGACCGCGCGCTCGACCAGGGCGTCGTCGATCACCACCTCGATCTTGACCTTGGGCAGGAAGCTCACGGCGTATTCGGCGCCGCGATAGATCTCGGTCTGGCCTTTCTGGCGGCCGAAGCCCTTCACTTCGCTGACGGTCAAGCCTTGGATGCCGAGCGACGTCAGCGCATCGCGGACGTCGTCCAGCTTGAACGGCTTGAAGATGGCCATGATCATTTTCATTTCGGCTGTCCTCCAACAGGCGGAACACCCGCCCCAAACTTTCGGACAGCAACAGGCAAGTGCCGTGCCAACTCCTTTGCCAATAATCTCAATGGGTTGGCACTCGACTTGCAGACCATGCGCAGAAGTAACAAGTCAGCGTAGGGAGTAGGTCATGTTGCTCAAAAAGGAAGCCGCACTCGCCCTTGGGTTGTTCATAATGTGCGCAGCTAGCGCAACCAGCGCGCAAACCCCATCGGGTTCTCCCAACCAGCAGAACGCCGAAGTGCAGAACGCACAGGCGCAGACACCGACACCAGGCCAAGGTCCGGCGCAGACCACGGAAGCACCTCCAGAAAAGGAGAAGTGGAACGCCCCGTTCGGCGGCACGTTCACCGCGACCTTCGCCTTCGCCACGGATTATTCGTATCGCGGCATCTCGCAGACCCAGCGCCAGGTCGCGTTCCAGCCCGCCTTCACCTACGAGACGCCCACGATCAGCGAGACG
>DATGZZ010000217.1:0-6053 GCA_035296945.1 Reyranella sp. | reverse complement strand
CCGGGATCTTGGCGACGATCTTCTCCAGCACCGGCGCCGGCACCGCCGAGACCATGTCGGTGTCGGTGTAGCCCGGCGCGATGGCGTTCACGGTGATGCCCTTGGACGCGCCTTCCTGGGCGAGCGCCTTGGTGAAGCCGTGGATGCCCGACTTGGCGGCGGCGTAGTTGACCTGGCCGTACTGGCCGCCCTGGCCGTTGATCGAGCCGATATTGACGATGCGACCGAAGCCGCGGGTGTTCATGCCTTCCCACACCGCCTTCGACATGTTGAAGCAGGAGCCGAGGTTGGTGTCGATCACCTGGTCCCACATGTCGCGCGTCAGACGACGCATGGTCGAATCGCGGGTGATGCCGGCGTTGTTGACCAGCACCTCGATCGGCCCGAGATCCTTCTCGATCTGGGTGATCACCGACTGGCAGGCGGCGAAGTCGCCGACGTCGAACTTGTAGACGGCGATGCCGGTCTCGGCCTTGAACTTCTGGGCGGCGGCGTCGTTGCCGGCATAGGTGGCGGCTACCCTGTAGCCCTTGTCCTTCAGCATGCGCGACACGGCGGCGCCGATGCCGCGGGTTCCACCCGTCACGATTGCTACGCGTCCGGCCATATTTTCCTCCCTTGTCCTACACTGGAGTGAACACAACTCTTGTTCCTCTCCCCCGCTAGGGGGAGAGGCTAGGTGAGGGGGCTTCGAAGGTCATCTGCAACCCCCTCACCCAACCTCTCCCCCTAGCGGGGGAGAGGAGCCTGACCGAAGTGTCCGCTCTTTCGTTGTCCTGCAAGCCCACTCTAACCAGTTCTGCCGGAGAAGGAATTGCCGGGCGTTGCCGGATAACGCCGCACCGGCGGGCGGTCATAGAACGGCAATCATGAAGCCCTTCACCGCCCTCTTCGGCGCCGCTGCCGGAACCCACACCGCCGACCAACTGGCGCTCGCCACCCTGCCGCTCACGGCCACGCTCGTGCTGGGGGCCGGCCCTGACATTCTCGGCCTGCTGGTCGCGGCCCAAAGTGCAGCCTGGCTGCTGGTCACCCTGCCGGCCGGCGCCTGGGTGGATCGCATGCCGCGGCGCACGCTCCTGCTCATCGGACTGGCGCTGGGGCTCGCGGCCTCGGTCGTCGCCGTCATCGCCGCTGCAGCGGGCATCACCAGCCTGCTGGGAGTCGCGGCCTTCGTCGGCGCCTCGGGCACCGTCGTCTACATGCTGACGGCAATGTCGCTGCTGCCGAGCCTGGTGCCATCCACCGACCTGCCGCGCTCGAACGCCCGCCTCGAGCTCGCCCGCGCCATCGTCAGTTTGGCAGCGCCGTTCGTGGCCGGCCTGCTCGCCCAGCATCTCTCGCCGACCTGGGGTTATGCCTTGGCGGCCGTGGGCGCTGCCGTGGCGCTCGCTTGCATCATTGCCCTGCCCAAGGCTGACGCGCCGACATCCGGCGACCAGCGGCCTTCCATGGTCGGCGCGATCCAGACGGGCGCCCGCTTCGTGGTCCGCCACGAGTTGCTGCGCGGCATCAGCCTGTGCGCGATCTTCTGGAACTTCGCCTTCTTCGCCCTGCTCGCGGTCTGGGCGCCGCTGGCGCTCGGCCTGCTCAAGCTCGATCCGGCGAGCATGGGTCTGGCACAGTCGGCCTATGGCGCGGGCCTGATCCTGGGCGCGCTGGTGGCGCCGGTCTCGTCCAAGCGCCTGCCGCCGCTTGCCACCCTGATCTTCGGACCGGCCGTGTCGGTGATCGCCGCCGCCCTGTTCCTGCTGGCACCGTCGGGCAACGGCTTTGCCTTCGCTGCGGCCGGCCACTTCCTGATCGGCTTCGGCCCGATGCTGTATCTGATCTGCCAGACCACGGTGCGCCAGCTCGTGACGCCGGCGCCGATGCTGGGCCGGGTCAATGCCACGGTGCAGACGGCGATCTATGGCGTGCGGCCGCTGGGCGCGCTGGCCGGCGGCATCGTCGCCGCCCAGGCCGGCCTGCAGGCGGCGCTGCTGCTGATCGCGGCGTCCTTCGTGCTGTCGACGCTGGTGATCGTCCTGTCGCCGCTGGCGCGGCTGCGCGCGCTGCCGCAGCCGGCTGCGGCTTAGCTGCCGCTTGACCCCTGCCCTCCGCCGGTCGAGTTTATCGGCGGAGGTCGCTGAATGAGGACGTTACTGGTCGCCGCCGCCCTGTTGATGCTGGCCGGCTGCAGCCCGAGCCCGGGCTCGCTGTTTTCGAGGGCCAACGATGCCTGGGGCACCGGGACTTTCCCTGTATCCAACGACGGCCAGGCCGCCCTCTACATCGTGCGCGATGCGGCCCAACCCGATTCGCCGGCGATCAACATCACCGTCGGCCGCCAGCCGCTGGTCGGGCTCACGGCCCCGAACTGGGTGCGCCTCGACCTGCCGCCCAAGCTCTACGACTTCCGCGCCTACGGCACGCAGACCAACAGCGAGCTGATCATCACCGTGGCGCCCGGCCAGTCGCGGTTCCTGCTGGCCCAGCCGACTCCAACGGGCGGGGCCGAGCTTTTGGAACTCTCCCAGGAGCAGGGCCGCAGGCTGGTGCGCAGGGGCGAGCGGCTGTGGACGCCGGAGCTCGACGTCAACTACTGATCTTGCCGGACCGCGGGCCTGGAGGCCTGTGGTCCCGGAAGACGATCTAGTCGCGCTGGACGCACATGGCGATGCCCATGCCACCGCCGATGCAGAGCGTGGCAAGGCCCTTCTTGGCGTCGCGCTTCTGCATCTCGTAGAGCAGGGTCGTCAGCACGCGCGCGCCCGAGGCGCCGATCGGATGGCCGAGCGCGATCGCGCCGCCATTGACGTTGAGCTTGTCGGGATCGAGGCCGAGCTGCTTGCCGACCGCGACGGCCTGCGCGGCGAACGCCTCGTTGGCCTCGACCAGATCGAGATCCTTCACCGTCCAGCCGGCCTTCTTCAGCGCCGCCTGCGAGGCCGTCACCGGCCCGATGCCCATGATCGAGGGATCGACGCCCGTGGTCGCCCACGACACGATCTTGGCCAGAGGCTTGATACCGCGCTTCTTGGCCTCGTCGGCCGTCATCAGCACCAGGGCGGCCGCGCCGTCATTGATGCCCGAGGCATTGCCGGCGGTGACCGAGCCGCCTTCCTTGCTGAAGGCAGGACGCAGCTTGCCCAAGGTCTCGACGGTCGTGCCGTGGCGCGGGAATTCGTCGGTGTCGACCACGACCTCGCCCTTGCGGGTCTTCACCGTGACCGGGACGATCTCGTCCTTGAAGCGGCCCGACTTCTGCGCCGCCTCGGCCTTGTTCTGCGACGATGCGGCAAAGGCGTCCTGCTCGGCGCGGGTGATCTGGAATTTCTGCGCCACGTTCTCGGCGGTGTTGCCCATGTGATAGCCGTGGAAGGCGTCCCACAGGCCGTCCTTCAGCATGGTGTCGATCATCTTGAACTCGCCCATCTTGGTGCCGTCGCGCATGTAGCCGGCGTGCGGCGCCTGGCTCATGCTCTCCTGGCCGCCGACCACCATGATCGAGGCGTCACCGTTGCGGATCGCCTGCCAGCCGAAGGCGACGGCGCGCAGGCCGGAGCCGCAGAGCTGGTTGATGCCCAACGCGGTCTTCTCGACCGGAATGCCGGAATTGACGGCGGCCTGGCGGGCCGGGTTCTGGCCCTGCGCGGCGCTCAGGATCTGGCCCATGATGACTTCGTCGACTTCCTCGGGCTTGACCTTGGCGCGCTCCAGCGCCCCCGTGATGGCGACCTTGCCGAGGTCGTGGGCCGGCACGGCGCCGAACGCGCCGTTGAACGAGCCGATCGGCGTGCGCGCAGCGCTCGCGATGACGATTTCGGTTGCCATGTAATCCTCCTTGGCTGCCGCCCTGCAGAGGATGTTATAGGCCGGTCCCCGGCAGCGGCAAGGACCCGTCTTGGAGCGTTACCACCTGATTACCGAACGGCTTGATCTCAGGCCGATCACCATGGCCGATGTGGACCGACTGGCGGTATTGCACGCCGATGCGCGCGTGATGAATCTTCTGCAGCACGGCGTGCTGACGCGCGCCCAAAGCGACGCGATGGTCGCCCACTACGAAGCCGAATGGCCGGCGCTCGGCTTCGGCAGCTGGACGGCGAGCGAACGCGCGACCGGAAAGCTGGTGGGGCTGGGCGGCCTGCGCGTCCATAGCGGCGGCCTTGGCGTGGCCATGCGCGTGGCGTTCGCGCCGGAAGCCCAGGGCAAGGGCTACGCGCCGGAGCTCGGCCGCGCCGCCCTCGCCTTTGCCTTCGAGATCGCGAAACTCGACCGTGTGGTCGCCATCACGCGCCTGGACAACATCGCCAGTCAGCGCTCGCTGGAGAAGTTCATGGCGCGCGAGCGCGAGATCACGACCGATGAGGGACGGACGTTGGTCCTGTATGCCGCCTTCAATCCGAACAGCGGCCGCAGGAACCAAACCGGACGCACCAGTCCGAAGTAGATCGCCGACGTGGCCAGGAAGGTCGCCAGCACCGCGAGGATGAAGCCCGCGACCGGCGGCGCGCCGATCTGCAACAGCCAGTAAACCGCGATCACCGTCACCGTCTGGTGCAGGATGTAGAACGGGTAGACGGCCTCGGTGGCTTCCGACAGGAAGGCTGGCCGCCGCGTCAGGTGGCGGTTGGCGAAACCGACGATGGCGAACAGCCACGCCATGGTGTTGAGCGCCGACACCAGCGCATAGGTCGGACGCGCGGCGTCGGCGATCGCCGGCCGCACGGCGCCGTCGATGAACACGACGTAGAGCGTGGAGTAGGCCGCGACGCCGATCGCGAACGACAGCCAGCGTTGGCGGTTGAGCGCCGCCAGCAAGGCCGGCGAGCCGAACAGGAACGCGCCATAGAGCAAGAGCGCACCGTAGTAGACCAGGCCGTGCCAGTCGCCGATCAGGCCGTTGGTGTTGTACGAGACCGGCGCCAGCCACAGGAGCGAGGCGGCGAGCGGCAGCACCATCAGCCACTGGAGGCCAAAGCGCGCCACCACTTGCCCTGCCCGCGCGAGTGCGGCCTTGCCGCGGTCGCTGCGCGCCCACAGGAAGTAGGGCAACAACACGAAAGTCAGCACCAGCACGTAGGCCAGGAACCAGAGATGGTGCCAGCTCACGTTGCCGTTGGGATAGGGACCGCCCTGGAAGGCCTGAGGCAGCCAGTCGAGGAACGAGCCGGCGAACTGCCCGCGGTACAGGCGCTCGAGATAGATCTGCGGCGGCACGATCACGACCATGCCGAACACGAGCGGCACCAGCAGGCGGCGCACGCGATCGAGGGTGAAGCTGCCAGGCGAGCGCGAGCCCAGGGCCAGGGCGATCGCCGCGCCCGACACCATGAAAAGGAGGGGCATGCGCCAGCGGTTCACGAACCGCATGCCCTCGCGCAGCCAGTCGATGCTGTCGCTGCTGGTGAGGTGCCAGCTCCAGCCCGACCAGGCCATGCCGGCGTGGTAGGCGATCAGCAGGCCGAAGGCCAAGACGCGCAGCCAGTCGAGATCGGCGCGGCGGGAGACGGACATGAGACACCTCCTGAAGAGGCCTCCTACATATCCCTCAACTTCTTGATTTTGCTCGAAATTGTGACGACCGGCGCAGATTCTGGGACGACCGGCAGCGCTGGCGGGACGTTCGGTGGAGCGCGGACCTCCAGGTCCGCTCATGATTCATGATGCGGACCTGGAGGTCCGCGCTCCAACTAACTCCTCACCGGCACCAGGGCCTCGAAGCGCTGGCGATAGCGGCGGCTCAGATTCACCTCGGCGCCGTCCTGCAGGCGGATCCGCCAGTCGCCGCTGATCCAGGGCGTGACCTCGGCGATGCGCGCGACGTTCACCACATAGGACTTGTGGACTCTGACGAAGCGCTTGGGATCGAGCTCGCCCTCGAGCTTGGTGAGCGTGGAACGGATCTCCAGCGTGTCGCCGCCGACGTGCAGCACCGCGTAGTTTCCGGCGGCCTCGATCCAGTCGATATCGGCCACCTCGACCATGATCTCCTTGCCGCGCTTTCGAACGGCAAAGCGTTCGGGCAGGGTTTCCGGCTGTGGCGAGGGCGGCGCCGGCGGCAGGGC
>DATGZZ010000216.1:0-9417 GCA_035296945.1 Reyranella sp. | reverse complement strand
GTCGCCGCATGGCCGATCTCGCGCGCACCGGCCACCGCGCTCTGCCTTTCGGCGAGCGACGTGGCGAGATCGCCCAGACCCCATGAGGCATAGGCCCGCCAGGCCAGCGCGGACACCCGGACGTCGTGGCCGAATCGCGTTGCCAGCGCGCGATGCTCGATGGGATCGTACAACGCGATCGCCTGGTCGAGCTCGGACTTGCCAGTGCCCAGGTCTCCGGTGACGACGAGCGATATGCCGGCCAGCAGATGGCCGAGCATCAGCGGTACGGTCGCGCCCTCGGCCTCGGCCAGCGCCTGGAACTGAGCCGCCAGCTCCAGCGCGACGGGGCCATTGAAAGCCATGCGGTTGGCCACCCAGAATCCGTAGAGGACCGAATAGGCAACGAGCGGGTCGTCGGGCGCCTCGCCCAATGCCGCCGCCTGTTCGATCAAGGAACGAGCGCGGTCAAAGGCCGCCTTGGTCTCCGGCGAGGCATGCCCTTTGGTATGGATAAGCGCGTTCGACAAATCGAGCTGAAGCTGGATTTGCTCGCGACGCAGCGTTGGCGACCCGGGCAAGGATGCGATCTGTGCGAGGGCGCGGGAAAGCTGTTCGGCGGCCTCCCACAAAGCCGAGCGCGCAAAGGAGCGCCGTCCTGCCCTCCCCCACAAGGAGGCTGCCTTCTCGATCTGCCCGGCCTCGGTGCAATGCCGTGCCACGAGCTCGGGCTGGTTCGACACAATGTCGGCGAACCGACTCTCGAAGGCGTCGACGATCCTGGCATGGATGGTCCGGCGCGCCTCGCGCAGCAGCGTGCCGTAGGCGGCATCCTGCACCAGCGCATGATTGAACAGATAGGTCGCATGCGGCGGCGGCTGTTGGCGAAAGAGCAGGCCGGCCGTGACGAGCCGATCGAGCGACCGAGCGACCTCGGCGGCAGGTTTCGCCGCCACGCAGACCAGCAGGTCATGCGAGAACTCTCGGCCGATCGCAGCACCAAGCTGCGCCACCTCCTTGGCCTCGCCGAGACGATCCAGGCGCGACAGCAAGGATGCCTGCAACGTCGCCGGCACCGCCTCGCGCGAAGAGCCGTCATCCGCGTCCAGCACGGCCCTGGTCATTTCCTGCACGAACAGCGGGATGCCGTCTGCGCGCTCGATGATGTCGCTGCGGACCTTTGGCGGCAGGATACGGCCCTCGGCCAGCCGGTCGATCATGGCGTTGGCATCGCTCTTCGACAGCCGGTCGAGGGCAAGCGTCGTCAGCCCGGCTTGTCCGGTCCAGGACGGCGCGAACTCCGGACGGAACGTCACGACCACCAGGAGGCGGAGCCCCGCCATGCGCTCGAGCACGCGTCCCAGCCATTCGAGGCTCGACGGGTCGGCCCAGTGTGCGTCCTCGAAGACCAGCAGCACGGGCTCATCGCGTGCGAGCTTGTCGACCTGGTCGACGAGCGCATCGAGCGTACGCTGACGGCGTTGCCCGGGAGTCTGGGCGGCCGTGATGGACGGCGAGGTCTGTGCCAGCATCGCATCAAGCTTGTCGAGCCTGTCGGTGCCGCGGCCGGTCGGCGCAGTACCCATTGCCCGCTCGAGCTGGCTGATGATGGGATGGAAGGCGCTCGCTGTGTGCTGCGGCGAGCAGTAGTAGCGCACGCGGCGGTGTGGCTCTCCCGCGAGGCGCTCGGTGAGATCAGCAATCAGCCGCGACTTGCCGACCCCGGCCTCGCCGCTGAGCAGCACCGCCTGTCCTGCGCCCGCCGCAGCCTTCGCCCAGCAGCGCGCCAGTGTCTCGGCTTCTTCCGCCCGGCCCGCCAGGGGGATCAGGCTGTCTGCATGCAAAGCCTCGAAGCGGCTTTCGACCTTGCCGATGCCCAGTACGACCCAAGCTGGAACCGGTCCGGGGATACCCTTGAGGTCTTGCGGGCCAAGGTCCTGCAGGTCGAACAAGCCGCCGAGCAGCCGGCGCGTGGCCGCCGCGATCACCACCGCATTCGGCTCGGCGATCCCCTGCAGCCGCGCGGCAAGATTGGGCGTCTCGCCCACCACGCCGCGCTCCTGGGCCTGTCCCGACCCGACGAGATCGCCGACCACGACCATGCCGGTGGCGATGCCCACCCGGACCTGCAGAGGCGCGCCGGCCGGCGTCACAAGCCTGGCCACCGCCTCGACGAGGGCCAGCCCCGCCTCCACCGCATGCTCGGCGTCGTGTTCGCGTGCGAGCGGATAGCCGAAATAGACCAATACACCGTCGCCCATATACTTGGCGACGAAACCGCCGTGACGCTCGACCGTCGCGGCGCAGCATCGATGATAAGCGTTGATGACGGCGCGCAGATCCTCCGGGTCCAGCCTTGCCGACAGCGTGGTCGAGCCGACCAAGTCGCAGAACATCAAGGTGAGCTGGCGGCGCTCGGCCGCATCTGCAGCCGCCGCCGGGGCTGGTGCATCGAGTTCGCGGATTGCTCGCAAGAGCTTGCGGCGATCGCCCAGGACGATGCCGAGATCCTTGAGGTCCTGGTCAGTCAGCTCGCGCAGGACCGAGAAGTCGATCCGATTCTCGGCAAAGCGCGCGACGTACGCCGACATGCCGAGCCCATCGAGCCATTGATCAACCTGGGACATCGCCAACAGTCTATCGAATATTCCGGGTCCGCGCGGCGGAAGTTGCGCTGGATGACAAGGTGACCGCCGCACGACTACCCTCCAGCCCAACGGAGGAGACCTCGATGTCCGACTGGCAAAAACGCTACCAGCGCCTGCTGTTCGATCGCCCGCATCCCAAGGTGCTGCGGGTGACCATGAACCGGCCCGACAAGTACAACGCGACCGACTCGATCATGCACACCGAGCTGGTCAACGTGTGGCGCGACATCGACGGCGACGACACGGTCAACTGCGTGATCATCCAGGGCGCCGGCGGCAAGGTGTTCTCGGCCGGCGGCGACTTCGATCTCATCGAAAAAAACATGAAGGACTACAACGCGCTGCTCCGCACCTGGAAGGAGGCGCGCGATATCGTCTACAACGTCATCAACTGTTCCAAGCCGATCGTCAGCACCATGCGCGGCCCCGCCGTCGGTGCGGGCCTGGTCGCCGGCATCCTGGCCGACGTCTCGATCGCCTCGAAGAAGGCCAAGATCATCGACGGCCACACCCGGCTCGGCGTCGCCGCGGGCGATCACGCAGTGATCGTGTGGCCGCTGCTCTGTGGCATGGCCAAGGCCAAGTACTACCTGCTGCTCTGCGAGGCGGTCGACGGCGAGGAGGCCGAGCGCATTGGCTTGGTCTCGCTGTGCGTCGAGGATGATCAGCTCGAGGCCAAGGGCCTGGAGGTCGCCACCAAGCTCGCCGAGGGCGCGCAGACCTCGATCCGCTTCACCAAGTACGCGCTGAACAACTGGCTGCGCATGATGGGCCCGTCGTTCGATGCCTCGACGGCGCTCGAGATGCTGGGCTTCATGGGGCCCGAGGTGAAGGAAGGCCTGGCCTCCCACCTCGAGAAGCGCAAGCCCAAGTTCGATCCCTACTCGCCGATCTGAGGACCCCGTCATGCGCGGACTTTCAGGCAAGAACGTCATCGTCACCGGCGGCGGCGGCGCGATCGGCGGCGCCATCTGCCGGCGCTTCGCCGAATACGGCTGCAAGGTCGGCGTGTTCGACAAGAACCGCGACGGCGCCAACCGGATCGCCGACGAGATCGTCGAGACCGGCGGCAAGGCCTTCGTGTCGAGCGTCGACATCGCCGACTACGCAGCGGTCGGCAAGGCCATCGCCCAGTTCGAGAACGAGATGGGACCGACCGACGTGCTGGTGAACAACGCGGGCTGGGACCGCTTCATCAACTTCGTCGACACCACGCCCGAGCTGTGGGACCAGCTGATCGCCATCAACCTGCGCGGCCCGCTCAACATGAGCCACTTCGTGCTGAAGGGCATGGTGGCGCGCGGCCATGGCCGCATCGTCAACATCGCTTCCGATGCCGGCCGGGTCGGCTCCTCGCAGGAGGCGGTCTATTCGGCGTGCAAGGGCGGCATCATCGCCTTCACCAAGACGGTGGCGCGCGAGGTGGCGCGCAAGGGCATCACGCTCAATGCCGTCTGTCCCGGCCCGACCGAGACGCCCCTGCTGGCGGCCGCCGCCGGCGAAGGCGAGCGCGGCGAGAAGATGCGCGCCGCCCTGGTCAACGCCATCCCGATGAAGCGCGTCGGCCAGCCCGAGGACATCCCGGGCGCGGTCTGCTTCCTCGCCAGCGACGATGCCGGGTTCATCACCGGCCAGACGATCAGCGTATCGGGCGGCTTGACCATGCACGGCTGAGCGCGAGAGAGTTGGTCATGCCTGAATTTCAATGGCTGGCCGCGGCCTTCCCCAACTTCGTGCGCTACGTTGTCGTGGGCTTCGCCCTCGCGGGCTTCTTCCTCCTGATCTACGTCCTGATCACGCCGTGGCGCGAGTTTCGCCTGATCCGCGCCGGCAACACGTCGGCGGCGATCGCGCTGGTCGGCGCCCTGCTGGGCTTCTGCCTGCCGCTCGCCAACACCATCGCCCATGCGGTGAGCCTGGTCGACCTCGTGCTGTGGTCGCTGGTGGCGCTTGGCGTGCAGGTGATCGTCCATGTCGTGATACGATTGCTGTTGCCGGACCTGAAGCAGGCCATCGAGGCCGATCGGATGTCCGCCGGCATCATGGCGGGCGGCTTCGCCACCTGCTTCGGTCTGATCAACGCCGCCTGCCTCACGACCTGACGATGTCCATGCCCTCGCCCCCGTCCGGCGGCCAGCGCGCCTCGCGCAGCGTGAAGCTCGTGCTGATGGGCGTGGCGGGTGCGGCCCTGCTCTATTCCTGCGGGCCGGGTGTCGGTGCGGGCCTGGGCGCGCTGCCGTACCTGTGGTTCATGCCCAACCCGTTCTATCGGCCGCCCGTCGCGGGTGCGTGCCCGCCGGGTACGCCCAACTGCGAGCAGCAGACGACGTCGCGCAGTGGCGGTGGTAGCGGCAGCAGCTACAGCGGCGGTCGCGGGTCGACGACCTCGCCAAGCGATTCGACGTCGACCACGAGCCAGCGCGGCGGCTTCGGCTCGACGGGCAGCACGGGCGGCTCGTCCGGTTCCTGAGCATGCGCCGAGAAGCCGTGACACCGCGTGCAGGCTGGCAGAACAAGCTCGAGCAGCTCGGCTTCGACTACTACGTGCTGGACGGCAAGGCCTATTGGACCGAGCAGGCCTGCTACGCCTTCTCCTCGGACGAGGTCGACCAGCTCGAGGCGGCGACCGAGGAGCTGCATGGCCTGTGCCTCAAGGCCGTCGAGCACGTCGTCTCGAGCAAGCTCTGGGAGCGCATGCGCATCCCGCCGATCTGGGGCGACTACATCGAACGCGTGTGGCGGCGCTCCGATCCGACGCTCTGCGGCCGCTTCGATCTCGCCTACGACGGCAAGGGCCCACCCAAGCTGCTCGAGTACAACGCCGACACGCCGACGGCGCTTTACGAGGCCGCGGTGGTGCAATGGTACTGGCTGAAGGACGCGAAGCCCGACGCCGACCAGTTCAACTCGATCCACGAGAAGCTGATCGAGGCCTGGCGCGGCGTCCTCAGTCGTCTGCCGCCCGAGGGTCTCATCCATTTCGCCCGCTTCGAGGACCAGCCGGAAGATCTCGCAACCTCGGAATATCTGCGCGACACCGCCTTGCAGGCAGGACTGGCCGGCAAGCCGCTCGCGGTCCCGCAGATCGGCTGGAACGGCAAGCGTTTCACCGATCCCGACGAGATGCCGATCCAGGTGTTGAGTAAATTGTACCCGTGGGAATGGATGGTGCGCGAGGCGTTCGGACAGCACGTGCTGACCGACACCACCGCCTTCATCGAGCCGGCCTGGAAGATGATCCTCAGCAACAAGATGCTGCTGCCGTTGCTGTGGGAGGGTTTCCCCGGCCATGCCAACCTCCTGCCGGCCTTCGACAGCGAGCATCCCGACCTCGGCGGCACCTTCGTGAAGAAGCCGATCTTCGGCCGCGAGGGCCACAACGTCACGGTCGTCGGACCGGGCGTGTTCGACACAGCGGGTGGCGACTACGGTGGCGAAGGCTTCGTCTGGCAGGCCTACCAGCCGCTGCCGGTGTTCGGCGGCAACCATGCGCTGGTCGGCTCGTGGGTGATCGAGGGCAAGGCCGCCGGCGTTGGCATGCGTGAAGACGAGCGCCGCATCACCCACAACAACAGCCGCTTCGTGCCGCATTATTTCAAGTGACTGTAGACACCTCCTTCCCCGTCATACGGGGGAGGATCGAGGAGGGGGAAAGCCCCAGTCGAGGCGCCGGCTGATTTCAGATTTGGGATCGGAGAGATCCCCGGTGTGGCTCTCCCCCTCCTGTATCCTCCCCGAAGACGGGGGAGGACAAGAAAGATCGGTCAGTAATCCCACTCCATCTTCACGCCGACGCGGCCGTTGGAATCGGCGCCGACATCGCCCTCGATCTTGACGTGCTCGAGCACGTCGACCTGCACCACGCCCCGGCTCGAGGTGCCGGTGGCGCCCTGCCGCGCGCCGACATAGACGCCGGGCGCCACATAGCGGCCGGCCTCGAGCGACACCGGCGAGTTCGCCCCGCTGCCCGAACCGACCGACAGCCGGTCCAGGCCGAGGCCGGTGCGCAGCCGGCTCAGCACGCCGCTGCCGGATGCCTGGCCGGTGAGCTCGGCCAGCCCTTGCGCGGCCTGGGCGAGCTCGAAGACGCTCAGGCCCGACGCAGGCTTGCCGAACAGCAGCAGCGCCATCGCCTCGTCCGGCGGCAGCGACGGCACCGAGGTAACGGCAATGAGGGGCGCGCGCGACGTGCCGCCGATCTCCACATTGACGGTCGTCGACTGCACCGTCGTGCTGGCGACGAAGTCGAGCCGCGGGTCGATGCGGTCGAGATTGTCGAGCGTGACGACGCCGCGGCTGAAGGTGAGCCGCCGCCCCAGCAGGGTGAAGTCGCCGCGCCGCATCGTCAGGCCACCGGTCACCGTCGGCGCGGCCGGCGTGCCGGCGACCTCGAGCTGGCCCGACATCTCGGCGTCGAGGCCACGGCCGCGCACGAACACCGCCTGAGGGGCCCGGATCGACAAGGCGAGGCGAACGGGCGACGCGCCCGGCGGCGGCGCCGCGCGCGGTGGCGGCTTGGCCGGCGCGGGCCGCACGACAGCCGGGGCCGTCGCGGCACCGCCGGCCTTGTTGATCTCGCGCACTTCGAGGGTCGGAAAAGACGCCGACTGCTCGGCCCCGACCGCGATCTCGGCCCGGTCGATGGTGATGGGGCCGGCGACGCTGAGCCCGGCTACCGTCGAGCCGGTTACCTTAATGTTGCTCGAGACGCTGGCGACGAGATCGGGCCGGCTGACCAGCAAGGCATTACGGCTGGTGACGGTGAGATCGGGCACCAGGCCCTGCTGAACGTCGAGCCGCATGGTGCCGGTCACCCCGACGCCGCCGCCGCGTGCGGTCTGGAAGTTGAGCCGCTGCACCTGAAGCGTATCGCCTTGCAGGACCAGGCGCCCCTCGCCGCCGCTCAGCCGCAATCCCGATTCGGGCATGGCCACCGCGCCGTTGGAGAAATCGATGCTGCCGTTGCCGGTCACGCGCGAACCGCTGATCTCGACCGTCAGGTCCGGCCGCAGCCTGCCGGTGACGTTGCGGATGTCGTTGCCCAGCAGGGGCGCAAACGGCGCCAGTTCCATGGTGCCGCCAATGGCGGCCGAGCCGGAGAGCGGTGCCGCGCCGCGCGGCAGCGTGGCCTTGCCTTTCAGCGTCAGGTTCGTCGCGGCCGCCGCAACCCGCGCATCGATGCTGGCTTGCCGTCCCATCAGCGAGCCCGATCCCTGCACGTTGAGCGGCGGCACCAGGGCCGCTTCGGGCCGGCGCAGGCGCAGGCCTGCGGCGTTGTAGGTGCCGTCGATCAACGGCGCGTCCATGCTGCCCTGGACGCGCAGCTTGGCCTGCAAGGTGCCGTCGAGGTTGGTGCCGGGCGCGAAGGCGTCGATCAGCGACAGCGGCAGGGCCGCCAGCTCGAGCTGCAGGTCGCTGCCCGACGGCGCGAGCGTGCCGCGGACCGCCAGCCGTCCGCCGCCGACACGCAGATTGGTCGGCTCGATCGTAATGCGCGGTCCCGCGATATGAACGCGCGTCGGTCCGGCGAGTGCCACGGGGATCGCGCCATAGCGGCCGTCAAAGCGCGTCAGCCCGACGATGAGGTCGTCGCCCAGCAGCTCGACCTTCGCCGCGGCATTGGCGGCCGTCTGCGCGCCCGAGGCCTGCAGCGAGATGGTGAGGGTCTGCCGATCACCGCTCGCCGTGGCGTTCAATCGGTTGATGTCGGCCGCGCCGGCGATTCGGCCGGCGGCGAGCGTGGCATCGACCTTGGCGGCCGCCATGGGCTCGTCGATGGTGCTGCGCAGGTCGAGGGTGCCGATCGCCAGCGTGTCGACGCGAAGGTCGCTGCCCTGCACCCGCACCGTCACCCGGCCGTCGGCGGCCCGGTCGTCTGCGGTGATCTCCGCCTCCAGCGACCCGCCAAGTGCCGTGCCTGCCAATTCCGAAGCGTCACCCAGGCGGTCAGCTTTTAACCGGGCGTAGCCGGACGTCCGCCCCTTGGTCACGGCGAAGTCGTCGACATCGAGCACCACGCTCGCCCAGCGGCCCTGGAACCGCGGCACCGTCACGCCGCCCGCGGCGTCGACCGAAAAGCGCCCATCAAGCGACAGCGGTTGCCCGGCAAGATCGCCGTTCGCCTTGACCTCGCCACCCGCCGCCCCTGCCGCGTCGAGCGACCCTGTCGCCGACAGCGTGAGCTTGCGCGAGGCGATCTGCCCGCGCGCGAGGTCGCTGAGCTCGGCCGCGAGCCTGAGGTCGGTGCGATCCGCGCCGAAGCGGATATTGCTCGTGAGCTTTGCGGCCCCGCCAAGCTCGACCTTGAGGAAATCTAGCTTCGGCAACTCGACCGTGAGGTCGAGCTCGCCGGTGGCCGCTTTGCCGCGGCCTGCCACGATGAACGTGGCGCCCTCGCTTGCCACGCGGACGTCGCTCAGCGTCCACGCTTCGTCGAACCGCCAGGTCGCCGCGCCCGACAGCGCGACCTGGGCGGTGATCAGCCCGGATGGCAGACCCTCGGCGGTCACGTTGCTCACCGTGCCCCGCCATCCAAGCTTGATGCCGTCGCGATCGCTGTTCACGGTGAGGTCGACGGTCGAATTGCCGGCGAGCGCCACGCCCGCGAGGTCCGAGAGCGGCGCCAGGTTCGGCAGCGTCACCGTTGCCTTGGCCTCGCCGACCTGGTTCGCCGGCAGATACGAACCGCCGCCTTTCACCGAGGCGATCGCCGATCCGATATCAAGGGACCGGACGGTGATCTTGCCGTCGGCGCCGAGGCCGAGATCGCTGGCCAGCGTCACGGCACCGA
>DATGZZ010000215.1:0-9144 GCA_035296945.1 Reyranella sp. | reverse complement strand
CTTCGCCTTCCAGGCGATCGGCGCGCTGGTCGGTACCGTCGTGGGCTTCCTCATCCTGACGAACCTGCCCGAGATCGGGGCGTGGCGCTGGATGTACGCCACCGCGATCGTGCCGGCCATCCTGGTGGTGCTGGGCCGCCTCCGGATCAGCGACAGCGGCCATTGGCTGATGAGCCAGGGACGCAAGGCCGAGGCCGAAGCCGAGGTCGCGCGCCTGCTCGAGCGCGAGCCGCCGTACCCGAAGGAAGTGCGCCTGGCCGACCTGTCGGCCAGCGAGCAAGCGGCGGCGGCGCGCGTGCGCCGCACGGGCGGCTGGCGCGAACTCTTCACCTCGCCCAACCGGCGCGCCACCATCCTCGCCTCGGTGCCGTGGTTCCTGCAGGATCTCGGGACCTACGGCATCGGCATCTTCACACCGACCATCTTGGTCAAGGTGATCGGCCACGAGGACGTTGCCGCGCAGAATGTCAGCGCCCTGATTGCGCGCGACATCCTGGCCGCCAAGGGGGCGGCGCTGCTCGATGTGCTGCTGATCGTCGGCATCCTGGCGGCCGTGCTGCTGACCGATCGGGTCGGCCGCATCCGCCTGCAGATCATCGGCTTCATCGGCTGCGCGGTCGGGCTGGGGCTCGCGACCCTGTCGCTGCATGCCGCCGAGCCCGCCCGCAGCATCCTGCTGTTCGGCGGCTTCATGCTGTTCAACTTCATGACCAACGTCGGCCCCAACGCGCAGACCTACCTGCTTGCCGGCGAGGTCTTCCCGACCGAGGTCCGCGGCAAGGGCGCGGGGTTCGCCGCCGCCTTCGCCAAGGTCGGCGCGGTCCTGACCGCGTTCCTGTTCCCGGTGCTGCTCGCCGACGCCGGCATCAACTTCCTGTTGAACGTGCTGATCGCCAGCTCGCTGCTCGGCGCCTGGATCACCTGGCAGTTCCGCATCGAGACGACCGGCGTCAGCCTGGAGAAGATCGGGCGGTAGCCGCCGCCCCGCTTTCCTTGATTTCGCAGATCATCTTTGTGGCTTTCCCCCTCCCTGCCCTCCCCCGTATGACGGGGGAGGAAAAGAAATGAACGGGCCGATCGGGGAACTGCTCAAGACACCGGACTTCCTGCGGCTGTGGCTGGTGGGCGCGTTCGCCAATGCCATGCGCTGGCTCGAGCTCCTGGCCTCCGGCCTGTTCGCCTATGAGGTGACGGGATCGGCATTGGCCGCGACTGCCGTCGTGGCGTCGCGCCAGCTGCCGCAGCTCCTGTTCGGCGCCTTCGCCGGGGCGATCTCCGAGGCGGTGAACCGCAAGACCATCGTCATGCTGGCGCTGATCGTGCCCGCCGTGGTCTCCACGGTGTTGGCAACGCTCGCCACCATGGACCAGCTCGGACTGTGGCACGTGGCGCTGGGCAACCTGGTGTCGGGCACGATGTGGGCGACCGAGATGTCGACCAGGCGCCGCATGGTGGGCGAAGTCGCCGGGCCGCATCGCATCGTGCCGGCGATCGCGCTCGATTCGGCGACCAATGCCGCCACCCGCATGGTCGGCCCGCTGCTGGGCGGCATCGCCTTCGAGTGGCTGGGCATGAAGGGCGCCTACACCTTCACCGCCCTCGTCCAGTTCGCCGGCGCCTTCGCATTCGCGGGCCTCGTTCATCCCCAGATCGTGCGCCGCCTCGATCTCGTGCGCATCCCGGCCGAGATCGCCGAGGGCCTGGCCTTCGCCTGGACCAAGCCCACCATCCTGCTGGTGTGGGGCATCACCGTCGTCACCAATGCCTTCGCCTTCGCCTATTCGGGCTTAGTGGCGCCGCTGGGCATCAGCGCGTTCCATGTCTCGCCGGCCCTGGTCGGACTTTTGGCAGCAGCCGAGCCGATCGGCGCGCTGGCCGGCGGTGCGCTGATCGCGGCCGGCGTCGTGCGCATGGACCGGCGGCTCACCTTCGCCGGCGGCGCGGCGCTGTTCATGGTGGCGTTGATCGTGATGGCATTGTCGCCATCCTACTGGCTGGCCTTCGCCGTGCTGGTGCTGGGCGGCTTCGGCACCGCGGGCTTCGGCAACATGCAGACCACCCTGATGCTGACCGAGGCGCCGCCGGACATGCGCTCGCGCCTGATGGGCATTGTCACGGTCGGCATCGGCACCGGGCCGCTCGGCGTGCTGGCAGCCGGCGTGATCGCCACCGAGTTCGGCCCGCGCACCGCCGTGCTGGTCATGGCAACGACGGGACTGCTGTTCACCGCGGCTCTGACGATATGGTTGCGACGCCGCGCGGCCGGCCGTTAGTTCGAACTGTCGTAGTATCGAGCCGATTGCATGAAGCGGCGGATCACGGCGTCGCCTTCGAGCTCGGGCGGAAAGATGGCGACCGCCCGATAGGTCCGCCGGCCGACGACGCGGGACCACGTCTGCACCATGCGCTCGCCGTCCCAGGCCCGGCTGACCAGCGTCGGCAGCACCGCGGCGTCGCCGTCCGGGTCGCTCACCCCATCGACCACCTCGAAGCGCAACGCCAGGTCCGAGGTCTCGTACACGTAAGAGGAGGTGACAGTCCCGTCGGGCTCGACTTGCGATGGCGGCAGATCGAAGGGCACCGGCATCTCGAGCCGGAAGCGGCCCTCGGCGTCGGCGACCGTCAGCCACGCCTGCGCCCACGCCGGATCGGCAGCCACGATCAATCCAAGCAGCGCGACCACGACTGAACGCATCTCCCCGCCCCCGCAGTTCGCGCGAGGTTAGGGAGCCGTCGGCAGCGGCGCTGTGACCTTGCCGTGATCCTGGAGTTACTGCGTCGCCTGCGTTTCCGAGCGCAACCGAAGCAGCGTCTCCTGCGTCGGCTCCGGCGGTTGGGCGAGGCTGCGCGACTGGGCGTAGCGCCGCAATGCCGCCTGCGTCTGCGGCCCGACGACGCCGTCGATCGGTCCCGCGGTGAAACCGGCGGCACCGAGCTTGCCCTGCAGCTCCTTGATCTCGTCTTTCGACAGGGGCCGCGACGGCGCAGCGACGGCGACAGCCGGCGGTGGCGCCGATGCAGGCGTTACCGTGGCCGCAGGTGCGGGCGCCGGCTTGGCCTCGGCCACCGGCGGCGGTGGCGGCACAACGGGAGCGACAGCCTGGATGACCTCGGGCTTGGCCTCGACAACGGACTTTGCCGTCACGTTCTGCGACGGCTCGAAATAAAGGAACCAAGCGATGACATAGCCGATGACGGCCAACGGCACGATCGACAGAGCGCGGCGCAGCGCGGGCGCACCGACCAGCGCGCCCAGGATCGAGGGCCGAGGTACGTCCCAGTCGTCGGCCTCGGCCCGCACACGCACATCGTCGCGCATGCGGAGGTCTTCGCGAGCGCGGACGTCGTCACGCAGCGGCGGCGCAAAGTCGGGCGCGGCCTGTTGCCGGTGCTCGAACATGCGCGCGACGGCATCGGCGAACTCATTGCGGTCGCCTGGCTGCGGCCCGCCCGGTGCGGGTCCCGCCGCATGCATTGCCGTGGGGCGACGAAACGGCGGCGGTGGCGAATGGGACTGCATTCCGACTATCCGATGGTGGCGCGTTGTCGGGGGAAGCCCTCTCTAGCGCCTTTGCCATTCGGCAGGCTGTGATCAGACTGCGACCAGGGAACCTTTGAAAAAGAAATACCCATGGATGGCCAAGGTTGCAGGAAAACTGTGCAACGTGGCCCCCCTCCGCCTTGTTGACTCGTGAAATGACGGAGGTTTGCCATGAAACGCGCAGTCCTTTTCGTCTTCGCTTTTTCCACCGCCTTGCCGCTCGCGCTTTGCGTGCCCGTCCTGAAGGCCCAAGGGCCGAGCCAGGCGATCGACGCCTCGAAGATGACGGAGTCGGGTCCGGCCGTCGTCGGTGGCAGTGGCGCGACCTTGGGTCCGAACTCCAAGAACCAGGCTGTCATGCCGATGCCTGGCTTGCGTCAGAACGAAGAACTGAGCGAGCTGCCGCGCGACGCCACACTGCCGTTGCCGGAGGTGCGGCCGGTCCGCGGCCCGCCGCGAGCAACGCCAGCACCAAGCCCTCGTTAAGCCGGTCTCAGTCCTCCACTCAGGGAGTGATACCAATGCTCAAGCACATCGTACTCGCAGCATTCCTGACCGCTGGCGCGGCGGCTGCGTATGCGCAGCCGCAACAGGCGGCGAGTCCGCCTGCGTCCGCGACGACCGATTCGAAGATGGGCGATGCGAAGATGGCGCCTTCGGCCACGGCCGACACGCGCAAGCTGATCGGCCGCAACATCAAGAATGCCGAGGGTGACACCATCGGCGAAATCAAGTCGATCTACATCAACAAGGACGGCAAGGTCGACAGCGTCATGGTGGGCGTCGGCGGCTTCCTGGGCGTCGGCGACCGCGAGGTCCGCATCGCCTGGTCCGATCTCAGGATCACCGACAACGGCGAGAAGGTCACGGTCAACATGACCAAGGACCAACTCAAGGCCAAGCCGGAATACAAGTACAAGAACGAGACGTGGCGCGGCCAGGTCTTCACCGACACCGGCCCGTGGACGGCGCGGCCGAGCGACACCGCGCGTTCGGTCGACCCGGCACGGCCGGCAAACGACCAGCTCGCCCAGACGACCAAGCCGCCGGCCGACCGTGCGACCGACAAGCCGGCTGACCGGCCGAACGTCGCGGCCACCACCTCGACCGGCGACTTCAACGCCGCCGGCGAGATGTCGGGCAACGCCCTGATCGGCGCCACGGTGCGCAACGAGAACCGCGAGGCCGTGGGTAAGATCGAGGACGTCTATGTCGACAACAGCGGCGCCATCAAGACCGTGGTGGTGTCGGTCGGCGGCTTCCTCGGCGTCGGCTCCAAGGACGTCGCGGTGAAGTGGAGCGACCTCAAGCTCTCGCGCGACGACAAGTCCATCGTCATCATGACGAGCTGGACGAAGGATTCGCTGAAGGCGATGCCGGACTACAAGTACGAACGGCGCCAGCCCGCCAGCAAGTCGGGCGGCTGAGCTCGACGAAACGACAAGATAGAACGGGCACCCCATCGGGTGCCCGTTCTTCGATTGGCCGGTCAGCCGGTGATGAACGGCTTGGCCTTGGCGTCATAGTCGCCGTAGCCCAGGATGGTACGCAGCTCCGGCGGCGGCAGCGCGCCCGTGGCTTCCGATTCGCCGGCCTTGAGCGCGGCAAGGCCCGCCTTCATGCCGGCGGTCGCGGGCGACAGCAGGCCGGTCGGGAAGGTACCGATCTTGAAACCGAGCGCTTGCGCCTGCTTCTGCGAGGGCGTGGCACGCGGCGCGCCGGGCGACAGCACGACGAACGACGGCCGGCCCTTGGCGGCGGCGATGGCGCGACCGATCTCGGCATCGTCGGCCGGCGAATCGAGGAACAGGATGTCGGCGCCCTCCTCGACATACATTTCGATGCGCGCGACCGCCTCGTCGATGCCTTGGGTCGGCCGGCAGTCGGTGCGCGCCAGCACCAGGATGCCCGAATCCTTGGCCGCCTCGACGGCGGCTCGGATTTTCATGCGCGCCTCGGCCCGCGGCAAGCAGGGCTTGCCGGCGGCGGTGAGCGCGCGCGGCGTGATCTTGTCCTCGATCAGCACGGCGGCGGCGCCGGCGCGGCCATAGGCGCTCACGGTGCGCTGCACGTTCATGGCGTTGCCGTAGCCATGATCGCCGTCGGCCAGGACCAGCAGGTCGGGCGCCGCGCCATGAACCATCTGGAAGGAATCGAACATCTCGCCGAATGACAGCAGGTCGAGATCGGGGCCGCCCAGCCGGCTCGCGGCCACGCAGGAGCCGGACAGGAACGCGGTCTTGAAGCCGGCGTTGGCCGTGAGCTTGGCGGAAAGCCCGTCATAGACCGCCGGCATGACGATCAGGCCAGGCTCGGCCAGCAGGGCGCGCAGACGTTGCGGCGCGCTGAGGGTGGGTTTGGCGGACGGCGCGTTCATGACATCTCCTCCGACGGTTCTCGGCGGACGATAACAGACCAACGGGCCGCCGTCGCAACAGCGATGCCATGCGGATCGTTGTTCCGCGAAGGAGAACAGCCATGCTGAACGACCCGACCCGACGGCCGCGCGAGCGGCAGAACGAAGATATCGAGCGAGACACCGGCGGCGACCAACGCGTGCCGCGCCGCGACGGCGAGACCGAGCGGACGGTGGGACCTGAAGACGAGGACCGCCGCGTGCGGCCCGGCGAGAAGCGTCCAGCCGGGACGATGCCTTGAGGAAGCCCTTCCTCCCACGCGAAGCGTGGGGAGGAAGGTCATGAGCTACTGCGTGTTCAGCGCGCCGATCGCCTCGCGGTGCTGGCGTACCACCGGCAGCGCCTTGATCGCCCAGGCCCTGAGCTGCTCGCTCTTGCCGCTCTGCTGGTAGGCGATCAGGAGCGCGATCGCATCGTCGTGGGCCTGCCGCTGGTCGGCGCGATATTGCTGGTCGAAGTCGGCGCCCTTCTTGCGCGAGATGGCGTTGATCTTGGCCTGATGGGTCTCGTCATATTTCTTGTCCGGCAGGGTCACGCCGGCCATCCGGGCCGCGCTCTCGAGGTCCTTCAACGCCGTGCCATGGTCCAGCACCATGGTGCGGGCGAACTCCTTCAGCCGCGGGTCGGCACCCTGCGCCAGCGCGAGCTGGGCCTCCTCGATCTCGAACCGACTGGCGATGACGGCCCGGCGCACGAACTCGGCGTCGCCAAGCGGCGTGCTGCGCGCACCCGGCGCGGTCCCGGCGGGCCTGTCCTGCATGACCGCGCCCTGGTTGGTCGTGCCCTGGCCGCCGGTCGTCTGCCCCGAGCCAGCCGTGGCGAGCAGACAAAAGCCTGCCGTCGCCAGGAAAAACGTCGTCATCTTCATTCTTCCCTCCTTGATTCAGTGCCGTTGCAACGGGACGGCGCCGCGGAAAGTTGCCGCGAATTGCCGAGTAACAGTCGACGGCCCGCGCCAAGCGGATTAGGCTCGCCCTGACTCTGCGTTTGAAGGGGCAGTCATGCGCAGTCTGGTTCGGTCGATCATCTACGTGATGGCGTTTGCCTGCGTCGGCGCTTGCGTGTCCGATGTTGAGCAGCATGTTGCCCATCATCCAGTCTCGCTCGTGCCGCCCTACAGCGAGCTGCCGCGGGCGCCCGCCGGCACGTCGATCGAGCCCGGCACGAAGGTAGTGCTCGATGCCCGCCAGCAGGAAGCCGTGGTCGCCGGCGTCAGCAAATGGATGAAGGCGCCGGCCTCGACCCAGTTCGGCATCATGAGCGGCGCGCGCAACAGCCGCGGCGTGGTCACGGTGTGCGGCGAGGTCAACGGCCGCAACGGCAACGGCGCCTATGTCGGCATGCGGCCCTATGTCGGCGTGCTGATGGGCCTGCCGGCCAGCCCGGAGTTCGTCGTGGTCGGCATCGCCGCGTCCGAGCGCGAGCGCGCCGAGGTCGCCGCGCTTTGCCGCGAAAGCGGTGTGGCCCCAGCGGGCTGAACGACGTCATAGTAGGAGTCGCCTCCGCCCCCGAACCGGCCCTATGATGCCGCCCAACAACGGGCCATGAAGGCCGCTTAGGGAGGCGCCTTGTACAGCTACATCGCGCGCAGGCTTGCGTTTGGCGCGCTTACCGTGATCGGCGTATCGATCATGGTCTTCGTGGTGATGCGTATCCTGCCCGGGGATCCACTGGTCGCAATTTTCGGCCCGGAGGGCATGACCAAGCTCACCGAGGAGCAGCGCGCCAGCTACATGTCCGAGCTGGGGCTGAGCGATCCCCTGTGGGTGCAGTACCTGCGCTGGGTCAAGGACATCCTCCGGGGCAATTTCGGCCAATCGTTCTTCCGCTCCGAGAGCGTCGCCGACATGATCCTGCGGCGCGGCCCGCTGACCGCCGAGATCGCCCTGATCTCGGTCGTGCTGTCGTGGCTGGTCGGTATTCCCGTGGCCATCATCAGCGCACTCAAGCCCAACACCGTGATCGACAGCGTCGTCCGCTTCGTCAGCATCCTGTTCATCGCCGTGCCCGGCTTCTGGGTCGGCATGCTGATCGTGCTGGCCCTGCTGTTCTGGTTCGGCTACCGCGCGCCGATGGCGGGAGTAGGCTTTTTCACCGATCCCGTGGGCAACCTCCAGCTCGTGATCGGGCCGGCGGTCGTGCTGGGGCTGGGCCAGGCCGCCTACATCGCCCGCATGGGGCGCTCCAGCCTGCTCGAGGTGATCCGCGAGGATTACGTGCGCACCGCACGCGCCAAGGGCCTGAACAACCGGCTGGTGATCGCCCTGCATGCGCTGCCCAACGCGCTGCTGCCCGTCATCACCTTGTCGGGCGTGCTGCTCGGCCTGGTGCTGGCGGGCTCGATCCCGGTCGAGCGCGCCTTCGGCACGCCGGGACTGGGCTATTCCATGTTCCAGGCGGTGAGCGAGCGTGACGTCTTCGTCATGCAGAACCTGGTGTTCCTTTATTCGGTGGTGTTCGTGATGCTGAATATCCTGGTCGACCTCGCCATCGCCCTGCTCGATCCCAGGATTCGCCTGCGATGAGCACGACCGTCAACGCAGCCCCTCCCGCGCCGCCCACCATCCTGGGGGCGATCGGGCGCGGCATCCGCGCCCTGTTCCGCCGCGCCCCGCTCTCGGCCTTCTGGGGCGTGATCGCCGCCTTGATCGTCACCATGGCGGTGGCGGCGCCGCTGATCGCGCCCTATCCGCCGCTCAAGTCCGACTTCCGCGCCATGCAGAAGCCGCCGAGCGAGGCGCACTGGTTCGGCACCGACCAGATCGGCCGCGACACGCTGAGCCGCGTCATCTACGGCGCCCGGAGCTCGCTCACCGTGGCGCTGGGCGCCGTGCTGTTCGGCACGACCGTCGGCGCCCTGTGGGGCCTGGCCTGCGGTTACTTCGGTGGACGCTTCGACATGGCGAGTCAGCGTGTCATCGAGTTCCTGCAATCCTTTCCCGACCTGATATTGGCGATGGCGATTGCCATGGCGCTGGGCGGCGGCATGGCGACGGTGATCGTGGCCATCGCCGTCACCCGAATACCGTTCGGCGGCCGCGTCATCCGCTCCGTGGTGCTGTCGCTCAAGGAGATGCAATACGTCGAGGCGGCGCGCGGCATCGGCGCCTCGCACAAGCGCCTGATGTTCCGCCACATCCTGCCGCAATGCGTGGCGCCCTACCTCATCCTGGCGACCACCCATCT
>DATGZZ010000214.1:0-2038 GCA_035296945.1 Reyranella sp. | reverse complement strand
GGATGTTGTGCGCGATCAGGTCCATCACCGTCCGCCCGCAGGCGGCGGCGATCGCGCCACGCTTGGCGTCGACCGCCGGAACGAAGCCCGAGCCGGGGAGGGCGATGCCCATGGCCTCCGACACCGCCGCCATGGTGCTGGCGGTATACTGGCCCGGGCAGGCGCCGATCGTCGGGCAGGCCGCCACCTCCAGGCGATGCAGCTCCTCGCGGCTGATCATGCCGCCGGTGTAGGAGCCAACGCCTTCGAACACCTCGACCACGCCGACCTGGCGGCCGTCGAGATGGCCGGGCAGGAGCGAGCCGCCATACAGGAACACCGACGGCACGTTCAGGCGTACCATGGCCATCATCACGCCCGGCAGCGTCTTGTCGCAGCCGGCGAGGCCCACGATCGCGTCGTAGCAATGGCCGCGCACGACCAACTCGATCGATTCCGCGACCAGCTCGCGCGACACCAGCGAGGTCTTCATGCCGCGATGGCCGTTGGCGATGCCGTCGGTCACGCTGGCCGAGGTGAACTCGAAGGGCGTGCCGCCGGCCTCGCGCACGCCGGTCTTCACGAACTGGGCCTGGTCGTGCAGCGGCATGTTGCAGGGCGAGGATTCGCTCCAGGTCGTGGCGACGCCGATCAGCGGCTTGTCGAGGTCCTCCGGCGCGAGACCTGTGCCGAGCATCATCGCGCGCATCGGCGCCTTCTCGGGTCCCTCGGTCACGTAGCGGCTGGGCAGGCGGGTCTTGTCGAAGCGTGGCATGGATAGGCTCCTTCAGGGGGCAGCCTTGCTCCCGCGGCCAATATCGGTCCAATATATTGATTGCCCCTTATTGATACCGATTCAGTATGAACCTCCCGGACCTGCGCCGCCTTCGCTACTTCGTGGCCGTCGCCGAGGAACTGCATTTCGGCCGCGCCGCCCGGCGGCTCAACCTCTCGCAGCCGCCGCTCAGCGTGCAGATCCGCACCCTCGAGCGAGAGGTCGGCACGGCGCTGCTGATCCGCACCCAGCGCCGCGTCGAGCTCACCGAGGCCGGTCGCGTGCTGCTCGACGACGGCCGCCGCCTGCTCGACCAGGCCGAAGCGGCAGTCGTCCATGTCCGCCGCGCCGCCGCGGGCGCCATTGGCCGGCTCGCCATCGGCTTCGTCAGCACCGTCGACTACAGCATCCTGCCGCCGCTGGTCCGCCGCTTCCGGCAGAAGCATCCCGGAATCGCCCTGAAGCTGCTGGAGCTGACGGGCGATCGCCAGCAGGCGCTGCTGCAATCGGGCGAGCTCGATCTCGGTCTCTCGATACTGCCGTCGCCCGCTGCGGGCCTGACGATGCGGCCGGTCTTCCGCGAGCCGCTGATCGCGGCCGTGCCGGCCAATCATCGGCTTGCCGGACGCCGTCGCACCGCGCTGCGCTCGCTGGCGCAGGAACCATTCATCCAGTTTCCGCGTGAGCTGGCGCCCGGCCTGTATGACCTGGCGATCGCTGCCTGCCAGAAGGCGGGCTTCACGCCGCATCTCGCCCAGGAGGCGATCCAGATGCAGACCATCCTCGGCCTGGTCGCGGCGGGCCTGGGTGTCGCCCTGGTGCCGCAGTGCATGTCGAAGCTGCAGCGCTCCGACGTGCGCTACCTTGCGCTCGATGCCCGCGGGTTCGAGGTCGAGACCGTGGCGTTATGGCAGAGCGAGAACCGAGCGCCGGCGCTCGCCGCGCTCATCGCCGAGCTGCCGGCCGCCCGTCAGGGATGACCCAGCAGCGCCTGACGAAAACGATCCTTTAGATGGGCGCCGTCCTGCGGCGGCATGACGAAGTCGAGCTTCTCGACCATCACCTTGACCAGGCGGAAGACCGGGCCCTTCCTGGTCCGCGCCGCCTTCACGAGCTCGGCCACCTCGCCCGCCTCGCGCACCGTGCCGACGTCGGCGATGCCGCAGCCCTTGGCGATCAGCGCCAGGTCGGCGCCGGCGCCCGACTCGGTCGGTCCGTTGTTGCGCGGACTGGTGTGCGACGCCTGATTGCCGGTCTCGCCGAACTTCTCGTTGTCGAGCACAA
>DATGZZ010000213.1:0-14325 GCA_035296945.1 Reyranella sp. | reverse complement strand
GACTGAACCTTCAACCCTTGACGGTCGGCGGTCCAACGTCGGACCGGCCTTCGGTCGCTGAATCGGAACAGGCATGACGTCGCCGATACGATGCTGGACCACACGCTGGGAACCGGCCCATCACGCCCGAGCCACCGTGATGCCCTCATTGCCGAATCGGCGCCGTGTCCTGCACCGAGAGTGAAGGCATTGTGCGGTCCTGGCGCCCAACCATCCATTGATCGCATCATCCGCTGCCTGGCTGCGCGACAATCCATGTCCAGGCTCGGAGATGTGTGCGTACCGCGTGCCATTCTCCGTGGCCCAGCATCGCGACCACGCCCCCAGCGTTGGTGCAGGCGAGCGCGCCAACGCGTTCGCGATGGAACGGCGTGGGAAGGAGCGAGTGGATGAAGCAGGTGATCATGCTTGCTCTCGCGGTAGGGGCCTGCAGTCAGCCGGACAGGCCGTCTTCCCCTGTGAAACCCGGGATGACCGAGCGGCAGGTGGCCGCGGCCAGCGACAATCGCGTGCCTGACCGGATCATCCAAAGAATATGCGGCAACGAAACAGCTGCACCTTTCCCCTGCAAGATCCATGTCTACGAGGCCGCGTGGCGCGACGGCCGCTACCGTCCGAAGCTTTCCGTAGTGTTCGAGGAGGTCCGCGGCCAGTGGCTGGTGAACCAGTGGCTCTGAGCAAACGTCCTCGGCGCGCTTGTCGACTGGAGGTGCTACCCCCCGATGGCGCTCACCAGTTCGAGATGAGCGTCGCTCTTGCGGACGAAGGGTCGATGCCGGTGCGTGGGCGGCACGACATCTGCTTCGTGTGCCGACACGAAAACGAACGGTATGCCGTGCATCGCAAGCGCATCGGCGATCGGAAAGCTGGTCTCGAATCCGAGGTTTATGTCCAGACAGGCGATGTCGATCACGTACCGGTCTAACGCCTTTAGCGCGATGGCAACGGAGGGGGCGATCGCGACGACCTCGGCTCCGGCCTCGGTCAACATGTCTTCCAGCGTCACAGCGAGCAAATGACAGTCTTCGACAATCAGGACTTTCTTGCCCTTCATGCAGCGTTTCCCACACCCTTGTGCACGACCAGATATAGTCGAAAGGCCGAGGAAAGCGCCGTTCATTACTGCACATCTTTTTTGCAAGAGCGCCGTGTTTTGCCGTGGCGATCTGGTGACCACGGATGCAACCGCTTGCGATGTCGCACGGTCTGTGTCGGCGCCCCCTTCATCCGGGCGACAAGCTGCAGTGGAGGGCGGTCATGAAAGGCCGTTGCGCGGCCCCGCCGCAGCCCTGCGCCGCGCTTGCGACCGGCCAAAAAGAAAGGCCCGTCCGGAAGCGCCGGACGGGCCCGGCAGAGCGGCTGGCTTGACCGTCAGCCGCCCGAGCGAACGGGCTTGCGACGCTCGTACTTGTAGTCCGGCATGGCCTTGAGGGTGTCCTTGGTCCAGTCGGTGGTGAGGGTCAGGTCCTTGCCGTCGCGGCCGACCTTCAGCTCGGACCACTTCACGGCGACGTTCTTGGTGCCGACGCCGAGGAAGCCGCCGACCGAGACGACGACCGAATCGACGGCGTCCTTGGTATCGCCGCCAAGGAGACGGTGGGCTCGATCGAGGACGTCTACGTCGCCGCCGTCGCCCGATCGTTGGTCAGGCGCGCCTCGAGTGCACGACGAGGCTCAGGCGCGCTTGCTTGTCAGCGCTTGGGCCGCGTGGTCTCGAACGCGGGCAGTCGATCGTCGATCACCGCCCAGCGGGGCTTGTGGCTGGTCCATACATGATAGGCGGGCGGCAGCGTGTCGGGATCGTCCAGGCTGCACGTCATGATGTCCAGACGGTCAGGACGGCCGGCATGGCGATAGGTGAGCGGCGAGCCGCAGTGGCGGCAGAAGGTGCGCGTGACCTCGGCCGAGGAATGGTATTGCGCCGGCCAGCCGCGCGTGATGACGAAATCCGAAACGGCAAACTGCGCATACGGCAGCTCCGGAGCCGATGACGCCTTGCGACAGGACCGGCAGTGACAGCTGCCGCTGTCGAGCGACGGGCCGGTGACCTTGAAACGGATGGCGCCGCACAGGCAGCCCCCTTCGAGCACTGTCTGCGTGGCCACCGGCGACTTGAGCTTCGAATGCCTTTGCGACACGTCAGGGTCCCACCTCATGCCTTGGGAATGCGGATCTTCTGACCGGGAAAGATCAGGTCCGCATCCTTGATCACTTCCCGGTTGGCCTCGAATATCTTGGGATACTGATTGGCGTCGCCGTAGAATTTCTGGGCGATCGCCGAGAGAGTGTCGCCGGACTTGATGACGTAGTACTGCGTGCCATCGTCGACGGCGGATGCCTGAGCTGCCGCGACCGTGACCTCCGCTACGCCCATGGCGTTGCCAGCAATCAGGATCGCCTTCTGCAGGGCTTCGGGAGAGCCGCTGCCCGTCAGCTCCACTTTGCCGTCGTTGAAGGTGACGCCGAGGTCCCTGACGCCGGGATTGTCCTTCTCGATCTCCGCCTTGATCTTGGCGGCGGGGTCCGGATCCCCTTCGCCAAAGATCTTCTTGCCGATCGTCTTCACGAAATCGAACAAACCTGCCATGGCGTCCTCCCGGGCGTCGCACCTCCAGAACGGCGCCCTCTACCCACGCGTTGCGGCAGTACCGCGATTTAGGCGGTCACAAATCAAGCGCACGTGGTGACCGCAATAATGGCGGCCATTCACTCTCCTCACGGCAGCGAGGCCACGCATACGACGATCCTACCCGCCGTGCGCGTGTCACCCCTTCCGTCATCATGCGCCGGAGCCGGTGGCCGGCTCCGTGTCGGGAATCTGTTCCAGCGTGCGAAGGGAGGTGAAGGCGATGCCGGAGACGGCGAGCCAGATGGCGGCGCCGACGAGCCTGATGATCGATCCGCCGGGCCGGTCCTCAACCAGCGCCAGGCCGATGCCCACCACGCCGACGACGAGGCCGAGCCACATCATCGCCCTGATCTGCTTGCGGTAGTGGGCCAGGAACTTGGGCCGGTCGCCGGCGAACTTCTTGTGCACCCAGCCTTTGCGGATCTTGCCCATCTCGATCGGCAGCCACACGCAAACGGCCAGTCCGGCAACCATCGCTATCAGCTCAAGCATCGTGTCCTCCATGGGGAAGCCTGTCGCGATCCTGCGACACCGCCGCCCGGCGCAGTGTGGCTGTTGTCACTTTGGCCCGCCAATAATCTTGCGGCGCCCAGCTCGCGGTCGACGGTTCGCTCACGGCACGACACCGCGGCGCGCCAGCTGCCCGCCAACCGCGGCATCGATCGCGATGGCGGCGGCGATGTCGGCGTCCCCGCCGGCCACATCGCCCCTCTGGCGGCGCACGACGCCGCGTCCGAACAGGGCGTCTGCCTGCCCGGGATCAACCTCGAGGGAGGCCTCGTAGTCGGCAAGCGCCTGAGGCAACTGCCGCATCTTCAGGTAGGTGAAGCCGCGCTTGGCGAGGAAATCCGCACGCTCCGGCGCCCGCCGCACCGCCTCGTTGCAGTCGGCGAGCGCTGCCGCCAGCTGGCCGGCGCTGGCCTTGGCGTAGCAACGGCTGCCGAAGTGGGCGGCGACATCGGGGCTGAGGCGCAGCGCCTGATCGAAGTCCTGGATGGCGCGGTCGTACTGGCCCTTGGCGCTGTAGGACGAGCCGCGGATGTTGAAGATGGCATCATTCGGATCAAGCCCAATCACCTGATCGTAGTCCTGGATGGCGCGGTCGTACTGGCCCTTGCGGTGCCAGGCGACCCCACGGCCGACCAAGGAAAGGATGTCGTTCGGGTTCAGCCGGATCGCCTGGTCGAAGTCCGCGATGGCACGGTCGTACTGGGCCGCGGTGAGGTAGACGCCGCCGCGATTGTGATAGGGCGCAGCGAAGGTCGGCTTCAGCCGGATGGCTTGGTCGAAGTCCGCGATGGCGCGGTCGGGCTGGCCCTTGGCGGCGTGGCTGTTGCCGCGACTGTTGAAGGCAATCGCCATGTTGGCTGGCACATCCCGCGCGGCCTGGATGACGGCCGTGCAGCCTTCAATACTCTGATCGGCCGTGAAGGCCTCTTGCTCGTTCAGACACCGCGCCCATTGCTGGGCCCTGTCCTGCGCGCCTGCAGGGCTGGCGAACGACAACATCCCGAGCACGACACAAAGCCTGTACCGCATGACATCTCCCGCCTGCGCCGACGCACGATTGTCAGCGCGATGGCACCCGAGGACAGCCCACCGACGTGGCGGGAAGCCCATCGCGATCCTGCGACACCGCCGTCCTGCACACTGTGCGGTTTATCACCCAGATCCGCCGTGAACGGCATCTGATTGCACCACGGACCTCGCCCGGCCGCCTAAGGTGCCAAGCGGCTACTGACACTCAGTTGCATCGACGCCCCGGGTCCTGCTGGGATGGTTGCCCAGGCGACCGTATCGACGGGCACGTGGCATCATACAGGAAGGTGACAACGGGTCGCCCGACCACCAGATGCAGTAGGCCGAATCTTATCGACAGGATTTTTTCGAAAGACCTCAATCCTCAACGGTGTGAGTGGCGTTTAGGCCTGCATGACAATGTTCACGACAGGACCACGGACCTTGGCGGCGCTCGCCGACCGATGCCTCGCCGAGGCGCCCTCGCGGGCGCTTGACGTCGAGATCTACTGCGCTCTCCACGGTATCGAAGATGGCAACGATCTCGCGAGCCCCGCGCTGGTCGAGGCGCGCGCCAAGGGCGACGTGCTGATCGTCGAGCCGGGGCTGCAGGGCTGGGTGGAAGTCCCGCCCTTCACCGGCGAGCTCAAGTACGCCAAGTCGCTGCTGCCCGACGGGCTCTACACGATCTCATCCGACCCGCGGATCGTCTGTGCGGCAGCCCTGCGGGCGCTGGCCCTCACGGACGCACCGCCGATGCCTTACCTCAGCCTGCGCAGCGAGCTGCGGGCCTGAGGCCGTTCTCGCGGCCGCGCGGTCTGGAGATTGCCGTGGCAACAACGCGGCAAAGTCGTCAGCATGAGCGGGCGGCCCTGCGGTTCATGGCAAAATATCTCCACATCCTGGCCGGCCTGGTGTCGGCGCTCGCAACGTTCTGGTTGGCAACCGACATGGCGCTGGCCTGCGCCTGCTGTACGGACCGAGCCGGGCGCCATGTCGACGTCGACAAGCTGAGCGGCTGGCGGCTCGACACGATCGAGCAGATGACCTTCGCCGAGGAAGCCTTCGTCGGCCAGAGCGCGGCCGACTATCCCATCGACCTCCAGGATTTCGGCCCGACCTTGCAGCTCGCGGTCACGCGGACCAAGACTGAGATCGTGTTCGCCTTCCGCGGCGACGCCAGCCGTGCGAGCGAGGTGATGTTCATCCTCCCCGACACGATCTCGATCTTCGAGGTCGATCCGCGCGGCAGTGAACCCGACGCAGGCCTCGGCCCCACCTTCTACAAGGAATGGCAACTGACCGGCAGCGCCAAGGTCAGCGGCGTGCTGCGGCCTCTCGTAGAGGGCGGTGATCAAAAGGCGACGCTGATCGTGCACGGCCGTGGCCGGGGCTGCACCGAAGTCTCAGAGTTCACCGACTGGACGCTGATCCTCCGGGGACCGCCCGGCAAGCTCACCCTCTATGGGGCGCTCTCCTCCGCCGCGCGATAGCCGGCGACCCTTCGACAAACACCGCAGGCGAGCAACCGTACCTGTGGCGCTCCGTTGACCTGCGCACGGAGGAACACGCCATGGAAGGCCGGTCATGAGACGCCGATGGGGAAGCCGCGATGGCTGACGATCCGCCATCACCGCACGGCCTCGCCGCGCTGGCGATCAGCGTGTCCTTCGTTCAGGCGCTGCTGAGGCAAGGCCTACTCGATCACGCAACGGTCGAGGCCACGCTGAAGGAAGCCGGCCTGTACGCCCAGGCGCTCTGCATCGATTGCTCGCCCGAGGTGGAGCGCGAAACGATGCGGATCATGAAGCAGATCAAGCCGGAAATCGCCGTCGCCGACGTATCGACGGCCGAGGCCACGGGCCAAGCCTGAGCGCCCTGGGTAAGAAACGCTGCCGACTCCACACAACAACGGAGGCTGACGATGGGATTGCTCGACGTGCTGACGGGAATGCGCAACGGCCCACGCGGCCATGGCAGTGGCGGCGGGATGTCGCCCATCACCATGGCTCTGCTGGGCCTGCTTGCCTACAAGGCGGTCAAGAACTTCGGCGGTGCAGGGCCACGTGCCGGCTCGGGCATGGCAACGCCGGGCGGCGGTCTCGGCGACCTGCTGAAGGGCGGCCTGGGCGGCGCCGGCCTGGGCGGGATCCTGAGCGGCGGCCTCGGCGATCTCGTCAAGCAGTTCCAGAACGCGGGCAAAGGCGACGTCGCCGACTCCTGGGTCAGCACGGGCGAGAACAAGCCCATCGCCCCGGCCGATCTCAGCCAGGTGCTGACGCCCGAGCAGATCGCGTTCCTGACCGAGCGGACCGGCCTCTCGCGCGAGGCCTTGCTGGCCGGCCTCAGCGAACAGCTGCCTCAGGCGGTCGACGAGCTGACGCCACAAGGCCGGCTGCCCGCGCCGCAGGACGTGGAGCGGGCGGCGGGCCCCTCGTAGGAGACGCGCCATGGGCTTTCTCTGGATCATCGTCATCGGCTTCGTGGCGGGTGTCATCGCGCGCCTGCTGGCGCCCGGCCCCAACAAGCCAGCGGGGTTCCTGCTGACAACCGGGCTCGGCATCGCCGGCGCGTTCGTGGCCACCTTCATCGGCCAGGCCGTCGGATGGTACCGGCCCGACCAGGGCGCGGGCTTCATCGCTGCGACCCTGGGCGCCATCGTGGTGCTGTTCGTGTGGAACCGGATTGCCGCGTCTCGTCGGGTGCCACGCGCGTAGCCGCGACAGCTACAAAATCGCGCAGCGACGGCAACCGCGCCGACGTGGGCGATGTTGGTTCACTGCCACCTTCTTCGTTGTGGTGGCCGGTCCGGTTCCGCATAGCTTCGGCTTCCCCCGTTTGGACTGAGCGGGGCCGGACCGTCACCGCTGCCCGCGACGCATCGACGTTCGAGGGCGATGCGTCCACGCAAACGAACCCGATCTCAACGTTCCGCAGCCAGCGGCCTGTCGGGTTCCGGCAACCGTAAGCGGTTGAACTGGTTCTCTGGAAGATTCCACAGAAAGGAGATCGCCATGAAGCGCCTGCTTCCGATCGCCAGCCTCGCCGCGCTTGCCATGCTCGGCGCCGGCTGCACCACCGATTACGGCTACGATCGTCCCTACTACGGCTACAGCCAGGGCTATGCCGCACCGGCACCAAGCTACGGCTACTATGCGCCGGCGCGCTATCCCGCGTATGGCTATGGCTATCCGCGCTACGGTTATGCCAATCCCTACTACAGCCCCTACAGCAGCGGACCGGGCATCACGTTCTCGGCAAGCTTCCCGCAGGGAGGCTAGGAGGAGCAGCCAGGAGCGACGGCCTCGAGCCGGTCAGACAGCGCCGACGGCGGGCGGGCGAGCCGCTGCGCGCCTGGTCTCGACCAGCTCGAGCCCATCTGGCAGGCCAACGGTCAACCAAGCGTAGGCCATTTCGGCATCGCGAAAGATTTTGAGCGGCCGATCGGCATGGACGACACTCTCGAAGTGCCTGACTTGGGTGTAGAGCTCATCGGAGCCCGCGATGACGGCAACGCTGCCCATGGGCCCCGTGGCTTCGTGACCGCGGATGCGCGCGCCGATTGCCGACATGTCCTCGCCGCTCAAGGCCAGGCGGCACGCGGTCATGTCGAGGACCTTCCGGTACGACAGCGTGGCCGCAGCGACCAGCGAGTCGAGATATTCCTCGATGTCCGCCCGGCCGAGTTCGCCGGTCGCCTTCACCGTGACGAGCCGCGCGGCATGATTCACTCCCCAAACAATTGGCATGTCCCCTCCCCGACCCGTGTGTGCGCGAGCCGTTATCACGAATTGCGGCCAAGTTCCGTGGCATTTCCGTGATCTTGGCGCAGGCCCGCCGGCGGTCCCACCTGCTCAACGGGTCGGCGGCCAATGACCATCGGAATGAGCGACAACAGCGCGGGGCCTTGCCACGGCTTGGAAAGCAAGGGCCGACAACTGTATTCGGCCGGCAACAAGGCCGGCTGACCGGTGAGGAAGATCACGGGAACGTCCATGGCGTCCAGCGTCTTCACCAACGGAAAGACGGTTTCGCCGCGTAGATGGACGTCGAGCAGCGCGAGATCTGCCTTCGTCCTGCTCAACGCCTTGCGCGCTTCGGCGACCGACCGTTCCGGTCCGAGCACCGTGTAGCCCGCGTCTTGGACAAGCCAGGTCAGCTCCATCGCCTGCAGATTCTCATCCTCGACCACGAGAATTCGGTTCAAGTGTTTAATCCCACTCCCACGCCACACCGTGCAACGTGCGGGCCAAAAGCGCCGTTACGCGCCGGCGAGTTAATCAAGCGCACGTGACATTTCCGTCACACGCAGCAGCCATGGATGGATCTTCGAGCCGCCGCGTTCGCGCGGCGAGGAGCGTTATCGTACGGAGGTCGAAAGCGCCAAGGACTACGCCATCACCGATACGCGGGCCGCATCGTTGACTGGTACGCAGGCGCCGCGGGGATATTCAGGCAGCATCCTATCGCGCCTCGCCAAAACGCCGCTGCTGGAAAGGTCGGTCGATATGGCAGCCTTGGGAATGGCGCTGGAGAACACCAGCGGCCGGCGCCGGATCTGGCAAGATCAGGGATAGAGCGGCACCTTGGCCCGCATCGCCGTGTCGGCCCAGGTGAGAGCCAAGGGTAGCGTTCCACACAGGGCGGCGAGCGACGTCCGACCGGCGACGAGCTCGAGCGGCGCGCCGTCGAGAGCGCTCATGGCGCCGTCGGGAACGTCGTCGAGCACAACAGCGGTGTCGCGCCAGCCATCGGGCACAAGGCGCACGTCGTCCGGCGCCAGGGGCAGGTGCAGCGCCAGCCGCGGCGCCACCACCAGCGCCCACGATTCCGGCCGCTTGCGGACGAAGGCGATCATGACATCGGCGAGCGGCCCCTCGAGCCCGACCGGCCGATAGTCGCCGTCCTCGAACAGCGGCGAGAGGCGTTGCCGTAGCCTGAGGCTCCGCGCGATCAGGGCGTGCTTGATCCGGCCATCGCGCCAATCCGCAGCCAGTTCGACCAGCGGCCCGGCCGGCGGACCGGAAAGGCGGCGCGGCCAGTCGACCGGCCGTCGATTGTCGGGGTCGACCAAGCTCAGGTCCCAGAGCTCGGCACCCTGGTAGAGATCGGGCACGCCCGGCGCGGTCATGCGCAGCAGGCACTGCGCCAGGCCATTGAGCGCGCCGGCCGGGGCGATGCGCTGCACCAGGGCGGCGATGCGGTGCAGCAGGTCGGGCAGCGCCGCGTCGGCGACCAGCGCGATGGCGAAGTCGCGCGCCGCCGCCTCATAGGCTTCATCGATGGCGGCCCAGTCGCTGGAGAGCTTGGCCTCGCGCAGCGCCTTCTGCTGCCAGGCGACAAGCCGCTCGGCGAAAGCGCGCCGGCCTGCAAGGTCGCTGGTCTCGAGATCGAAGGGCCAGGCGCCGACAATCATCTGCAGCAACAGGCCGACGTCGCCGGGGCCAGGAGCCCACTTCCCGTCCGAGATGGGGCGCGCGAGCGGCCGGCTGGCCTCGACCCAGTCCCGCTGCAGGGCCGCCCATTCGGCCGCCATGCCACTCAGCACCGCGAGCCGCGCGCGGACGTCCTCGCCGCGCTTGTGGTCGTGGGTGGCGGTGGCCAGCAACGCGCGCGGCCAGTCGGACCGGCGCACCTGCATGCGGCGGTGGAAGGTGTCGGCATCGAGGGCGAAGGTGGCGGGGTCGAAGCCGACATCGTTGCGCGACTGGAGACGGCCCCAGCGATAGAAGCCGGTGTCCTCGACTGCCTTTGCGGCAATCGGCGCGCTGAGCTGCTGGAAGCGCGCGAGGCCGCGGGCGCGGTCGCGCTCACCGAACCGGCGCAGCACGGGATCGATCGCCCAGCGGTCGGTGGCGAGGCAGGTGCGGCGCGCGCCGGCGGCGGCGCGGTCGAGCACGGCGCGGTCGGCGGGCGAAAGCACGCCGTCGCGACCATAGGTGCGATAGACCGGAAAGTGGGCCAGCAGCTCGCCCAGCACGCGGCGCAGCAACGGGGTGCTGAGCTCGCCACCGGCGAAGGAGGCGGCACAGGCGTCGAGCTGGGCACCGAAGCTGCGCGCTAAGATCTCGCGGCGAGCGGGCTCCTCCTCGGCGGCAAAGTCGGCGGGCCGGCCGCTCAGCGCCGACCAGGCCTCGGCCAGCACGCGCTCGCCCGCTGCGTCGTGCTGCAGGGCGTTCACCTCGTCCATGAAGTCATAGCCGGTGGTGCCGTCGCAGCCCCAGTCGGCCGGCAGGCTCTCGCCGGCGAGCAGGATCTTCTCGACCACGAGCCAGGCGCCGGGCCTGAGGCGCGCTCGCAACGCCCGGCAATAGGCGGCGGGATCGCCGAGGCCATCGACATGATCGATGCGCAGGCCGTCGACGATGCCCTCGGCGTGCAGGCGAAGCGGCAGGGCGTGGACGGCTTCGAAGGCCTCGGGCTCCTCCATGCGCAGGCAGACCAGCTCGTTGATGTCGAAGAAGCGCCGCCAGTTGATGCGATCACCGGCGCTGCGCCACCAGGCCAGCCGCCAGTGCTGGCTTTCCAGGCCGCCGTCGACGGCGGGCAGGCGATGGGAGAAGTAGCGGAAGGCATCGCCGTCGCGCTCGAGATCGCCCGCCGCCAGGACCTCGTCGAGCGGACGGCCGAGAATCGGCAGCAGGACCTTGTCGCTTGCCTCCCAGTCGATGTCGAAGAAGCGGGCGAAGCGGCTGGCGCGGCCGTGGCGCAGCACGTCGGCCCACCAGGCGTTGGCCGTATCAGCCGCCATATGATTGGGCACGATGTCGAGGATCAGCCCCAAGCCCGCCGCGGCGAGCGCCGACGACAGGGCGCGCAACCCTTCCTCGCCGCCCAGCTCGGGATTGACGTGCGTGGCGTCGATCACGTCGTAGCCGTGCTGCGAGCCCGGCCGCGCCGTGGCGATGGGCGAGGCGTAGAGATGGCTGATGCCTAGCCGCGCGACGTACGGCACCAGGGCTTCGGCATCGGCGAAGGTGAATCCCCGATGGAATTGCAGGCGCAGCGTGGCGCTCGGAGTCATCGGCGATGGCGGCGGATGGTATCGACGCGATTGCGTACCGCAGGCGCCTCAAACAGCTCGCGCGCCGGCGGTTCGAGGCGGCGGCGCCAGTTGGGATGCTCGTCGATCGTGCCCGGCAGGTTGGGCTGCTCGGCGAGGCCCAACAGGTCTTCCAGCGGTGCCAGCATCAGGGGCGAGGCAGATTGTGCCACGTAGCCCAATGCCGCCTCGACGGCGGACGCCGGCTGGTCGGCGGGTGGCCTCGGCCCGTCGAGGCCGGCCTTTGCAAAGGCGCGCCACAGCCGCGCACGATCCTGTTGGCGGGCCTGGTCTTCGCCGGGGGCGCCGAGGCCGAGGGCGCGGCGGGTGCGGATGTCCTCGCCCTTCCACCAGCCGGCCACGGTGGGAAGGTCGTGGGTGGTGGTCATCGCGACGGCGTCGGCACGCCAGCGCGAGGGCTTCTTGAAGTGGAGCCGCGTGCGTTCGAACCACAGCACGTCCATGCCGGCGATGCCGGCGCGGCGCAGGCGGGTACGAAAGCCGGGCGGCACGGTGCCGAGATCCTCGCCGATCACCACCGCACCGTGGCGATGCGATTCAAGCGCCAGCAGTGCCAGCAGGTCTTCCAGCGGATAGGCGAGATAGGCGCCCTCGCCCGCCGGCTGGCCACGCGGGATCAGCCACAGGCGCATCAGGCCCATGATGTGGTCGATGCGCACGCCGCCGGAATAAGCCAGTGCGGCCCGCAGGGTAGCGAGGAAAGGCTCGAAGCCGGTGGCGACCAGGGCGTGCGGCGAGAAGCCGGTCAGGCCCCAATCCTGGCCGTGCGGATTGAAGGCATCGGGAGGCGCGCCGATCGACAGGCCCATCAGCAGGTCGGAACGGCGCGCCCAGGCATGGCTGCCGGCGCGGTCCATGCCGATCGCGAGATCGCTCAGCAGGCCGATGCGCATGCCGGCCGCCTTGGCCGCCTGGTGCGCGGCGGCAAAGGAGCGGGCGGTGATCCATTGCAGGAACAGGTGATAGCGCTCGGAACCGGCCGCCTGCTCGGCCTCGAAGCGCGCGTGCTGGCGCAACGCCTCGCCGCCCTCGACGACGAAGCGCTCGAACTCGCGCAGCAGCGGCGTGTCCATCTCGTCGAACGCGTCGAACAGGGCGCGCAGGCGGGCGAACTTGGCGGCGCCGGCGGCGGGCCAATCGATCAACACCGCGCGCTCCAGGGCGTCGTCGGAAACGATGGCGGCGGCATCGAAAGTCGCCGAGGGATCGGCGTAGAGCGGGTTGAGGAATAGCCGGCTCGACGGCGAGTAAGGGCCGTAGCGTGCCGGATCATGCGGGAACAGGCTGTGCACGGGGCTGAGGGCTACAGCGTCGGCGCCGTGACGCGCCGCCGCCTCGGCAAGCTCGCGCACCGCGCCGGCGTCGCCGATGCCGCCATCGCCGGCACGGCGCAGGCTGTAGACCTGCGCCGCCACGCCCCACATTCGCTCGCGGCCGCCGATGTCCTGCAGGGTGACGCAGCGCGGCGGCGCGACAGCCAGCGTGATCTCGCGGTCGGCGAAGCGCAGGCGGTGATAGCCCAGCCGCCCGATGCCGGGCAGCGTGCCGTCGCGGATGGCGACGGACTTCGCCTCACCGTCTTCCAGCACCAGCTCGCCCGCATGGTCGGCGTCGATGCCGGCGATCGCGATCGGTCGGCCGCGGCGCGCCGTGACCAGCGGCGGCACGCCGATCGCTGCATCGATGCCATTGAGCGCCTCGAGAAGCCGGCGCAGCGATTCGGTCCTGACCCGTTGCGGGCGGCCCATGGCATCGGTCCAATCGACGGCCACGCCGGCTGTGCGGGCGCGCGCCAGGACCGCTTCCTCGTTCATCCGTTGCCCTTGGCGGCGGGATCCAGGAAGACAACGGTAGCAGGTCCGGTCAGGCGGCCGGCGCGAACGTCTTCGCTGGCGCCGGCGCGGCTTTCGAACAACAGGTCACCCGTCGGCGGATCGACCGCACAGTCATCGCGGCCGAGATTGCTGACCAGCGCCAGCACCGCACCGTTGCCCAGACGCCAGCGCGCCGCGACGCAGGCCGGGCCGGCAGCCTTCGCCGAAATCGAGCGCGCGCCGGCAAGATGCGGCGCCAAGGCAGCGGCGCGCAGCGCCAGCAGCCGGCGGTATAGCGCGCGCCTGTCGGCATCGTCGGCGAGCGGCCGACTGCTCTCGAACGTCGCGGGCGCGTTTGGATCGGGAATCGAATCGGTGGTCTCGCCGTCGTGGAAGCCTTTGAAGGCGGCGAACTCACGGCGACGGCCTTCGCGCACGGCTTTCCCCAGCTCGCCGTGATGGTCGGTGAAAAACAGGAAGGGCGTGCGGCTGGCACCCTCTTCGCCCATGAAGATGAGCGGGATCTGCGGGCAGAGGAGTTGCAGGGCGATCGCCGCCTCGAGCGCAGCGGCATCAACGCGCTCGCCCAGCCGGTCACCGAACGGCCGATTGCCGACCTGGTCGTGGTTTTGCAGGAACATCACGAAGGCACTGGGCGACAGATCGGCGCTGGGCGTGCCGCGCGGCTCGCCCTTGCGATAGCCCGAAGGCTCGCCCTGGTAGGCGAAGCCTTCGCCGAGGCAGCGCGCCAGGCGCTCGGCCGGCCGGTCGGCATAGTCGGCATAGTAGCCGTCGGCCTCACCGGTCAGCAGGACATGCAGGACATGGTGGGCGTCGTCGTTCCACTGGGCGTCGAAGCCCTGTCGCAGATGGTCGGCCACGTTGCCGTCGTGCTCGAGTACGAGATGGACATGGCGGCCCGGCTCGACGGTGGCGCGGACTTCGGCCGCCATCTCGTCCAGCCAGTCGGGTGCTGCGATGGCGTGCACGGCGTCGAAGCGCAGGCCGTCGAAGCGGTATTCCATCAGCCAGTAGAGCGCATTCTCGGTGAAGAAGCGGCGCACCTCGGGTTGGCGGAAATCGATGGCGGCACCCCACGGCGTGGCAATGTCGCTGCGGAAGAAGGCCGGGGCATAGGCGGCCAGATAGTTCCCGTCCGGCCCGAAGTGGTTGTAGACGACGTCGAGGAAGACCATCAGGCCGAGGCCGTGCGCGGCGTCGACCAGGGCCTTCAGATCGTCGGGCGCGCCATAGGCGGCGTCGGGCGCGAAGGGCAGCACGCCGTCGTAGCCCCAGTTGCG
>DATGZZ010000212.1:0-3574 GCA_035296945.1 Reyranella sp. | reverse complement strand
TGCTCGGGCGTCATGTCGATCTTGGCGGTGTTGACCGTGCCGCGCGGCAGCTGGCGCTCCTGGACGGTGAGGCCGGCTCGGCTCACCGCGTCGCGCCAGGCCACCGCGTCGAGCGCGGCGGGCGAGGTGAACAGAACGTCGCCGGTGCCGGCAGCGCCAGGCTTGACCTGCCAGCCGGGACCGGCGCGCTTCAGCATGATCTTCTGGGCGCCGGCCACACATTGCGCGCCGCCGTCCTGGCGCTGGACGCGGATCAGCGCGGTGCTGGGATCGCCGAACTCCTGCAGTGCCACCTCGCCGACGCCGAGCCCGCCGATCGTCGAGCGCAGCTCCTCCAGGTTGGCCGCGCCCTGCTTGGCGCGCGCCTGGATGGCGATGCCGCCCTTGAAGTCGATGCCGAAGTTGAGGCCGACCGCGAATACGCCGATCAGCGCGACGATATTGATCAGGGTCGACAGAATCAGCGCGGCCTTGCGCTTGCCGAGGAAGTCGAACTTCGTCTTGAAGGTGAACAGGTGAACGGGCTTCCACAGCATGAGGGCGCCTCAGATCACGAGTTCGGTCGGCCGCCGCCAGCGCACCCAGAGGGCGAGCAGCATGCGGGTGAAGATGGTCGAGCTGAACATCGAGGTGACCAGACCGAGCGAAAGCGTGGTGGCGAAGCCGCGGATCGGGCCCGAGCCGAAGCCGAACAGCAGCACGCCCGCGATCAGCGTCGTGAGGTTGGCGTCGATGATGGCCGACATGGCGCGCTCATAGCCGGTGGCGAGCGAGCTGAAGGCCGAGCGGCCGAGCGCCTTCTCCTCGCGCACGCGCTCGTAGATCAGCACGTTGGAGTCGACGGCCATGCCGACGGTCAGCACCAGGCCGGCGATGCCGGGCAAGGTCAGCGAGGCGCCCAGGATCGACATGCCGGCGAACACCATGAGGAGGTTCACCAGCATGGCGAGATTGGCGAAGCCGCCAAAGACCGGCCCATAGGCCACGAACATGAACAGCGCCACCAGCGCCGTGCCGACGAGGGCCGCGACGGTGCCGTCACGGATGGCATCGGCGCCGAGGTCGGCGCCCACCGTGCGCTCCTCGATGATGGTGAGCGTGGCGGGCAGCGCGCCGGAGCGCAGCAGCAGCGCCTGCTCCTGGGTCTGCTGGGTGGTGAAGGTACCGGTGATGATGCCGCTGCCGCCGCAGATCGCGCCCTGCACGACCGGGGCGCTGATGATCTCGTTGTCGAGCTGGATGGCCAGCCGCTTGCCGATGTTGGCGCGGGTGGCGGCGCAGAAGGCCCGCCCGCCCGCGGCATTGAAGGTGAAGCTGATGATCGGCCGGCCGCCCTGCTGCTGCTCGAAGGTGGCCTTGGCGTCGTCAAGATCCTCGCCGCCCACGACCACGCGCTTCAGCACGGGCAGGCACTGCGGCTGGAAGCGCCGGCAGATCTGCTCGGGGCTCATGCGCGGGTTGGCCGCCTGGATCTCGTCCCATGCCTTGGGATTGCTGCGCCGCAGTTCCTGCATGCCCTCTCGCGTCGGCACCATGTAGGTGGTGGGCGGCACGTTGGCGCCCGGCCCCGCCGCCGCCACGTCCTCATTGACCAGGTGGAAGGTGAGCTTGGCGGTCTGGTTGATCTTGCGCTTGAGGTCGGTCGTGTCCTTGATGCCCGGCACCTGCAGGAGGATGCGCTCGTCGCCCTGGCGCACGATGGTGGGCTCGATGGTGCCGGTCTCGTCGACGCGACGGCGCAGGATCTCGATCGACTGCTCGATCACTTCCTTCTTGCGGCGGATCAGGTCCTGGTCGGAATAGGCGAGGCGGATCGTGTCGCCCTGCCCCGACACGGCGAGCGACGGATCGACGTTGCGGATCGCCTCGATCGCCTTGGCGCGCTGGCTCTCGTCGCGCAGGACGACGCTCACGGCGCGTCCCTGCTCGACCGTGATGTCCTTGAACGGCACCTGCTGCTTGCGCAGCTCGCCGCGCACGGAGTCGCTCAAATTGGTGAGGCGCTCGGTCAGGACCGATCGCAGGTCGGCCTCGAGCAGGAAGTGCGCGCCGCCGCGCAGGTCCAGGCCGAGATTGATGCGGCTCTGCTGGTACCAGTGCGGCAGATGGTCGAGCACGCCCGCCGGCAACAGGTTGGGCAGGGCGAACACCCCGGACAGCACCGTGATCGCGATGATGACGATCGTCTGCCAGCGCGGAAGATTGAGCATTCCGACCTACTGCCTCAACAACAAGGCTATTTCTTGCCGCCGAACAGGCTGCCCAGCAGGCTCTTGCGCTCGGTTGCCGGCGCCGGAGGGGGCAGCATCGGCTTGTCGTCGTCCTCGGTCTCCTTGGCGCCGCGCACCGATTCACCGCGGCTCACGATGTCGGTGATGGTCTGCTTGATGATGCGCACCCGCACGCCTTCTGCGAGTTCCACCTGGAGCTCGTTGTCGGAGATCACCTTGGTGACCAGGCCGATGATGCCGCCGCCGGTGACGACGCGGTCGCCGCGCTTGACGCCGCCCAGCATCTCGCGCTGCGCCTTGACCTTGGCTTGCTGCGGCCGGATCAGCAGGAAATAGAAGACGACGAAGATCAGGATCAGCGGAAAGAGCTGGACGAGGAAATCGCTGCCGCCCGCGCCGCCGCTCGCCTGGGCCCATGCTTCCGATATCAACATCTTGCGCTCCGATCTTCATTCTTCCGGCGGCGTCTTGCCGGGCCGAAAAGCGCGCGGACTATAGCGACCCCGCCCCGCTTTGCAACGCAACAGCGGGAGCGTATGGTCGCCCCCTTTCACGCCGCCGGCAACGATGGATCAAGACCTTAAAGCCACGCTTTCACGCATTGCCGAAGCGCTCGACCGGCTCGCCCCGCCCGCCCCTCCCACCGCCGACATCGCCGCCGCCGAGGCCTATGTCTGGCACGCTGCCGGCCACCGTCTGGAAGCCGTGCCCAAGGTCAACCGGGTCGACCTCGACCTGCTGATGGGCGTCGATCGCCAGAAGGAGATCCTGCTCGACAACACGCGGCGCTTCGCCAAGGGGCTGCCCGCCAACAACGCTCTGCTGTGGGGCTCGCGCGGCGCCGGCAAGAGCTCGATCGTGAAGGCCGTGCACGCCCAGGTGAACCGCGAGATGGGCGGGCCGCCCGGGCCGCTGGCCCTGGTCGAGATCCATCGCGAGGACATCCCCTCGCTGCCGGCGCTGCTTTCGATGATCCGCCCCTCGCCGCGCCACTTCGTGGTGTTCTGCGACGATCTCTCGTTCGACGGCCAGGACGCCGCCTACAAGTCGCTGAAGGCGGTGCTCGAAGGCGGCATCGAAGGCCGGCCGGACAACGTGGTGTTCTATGCCACTTCCAACCGCCGCCACCTGATGCCGCGCGACATGATCGAGAAAGAGCGCTCGACCGCGATCAACCCGTCGGAGGCGGTCGAGGAGAAGGTGTCGCTCAGCGACCGCTTCGGCCTGTGGCTGGGCTTCCACAATGCCGACCAGGACACCTTCTTTGCCATGATCGAAGGCTACGCCAACCACTATAAGCTCGGCGTACCGGTCGAGAGCCTGCGCAAGCAGGCGATCGAATG
>DATGZZ010000211.1:0-2877 GCA_035296945.1 Reyranella sp. | reverse complement strand
AAGGGCAGCGAGAGGAAGCGCTGGCGGACTCTGCAGAAGCGCATCGAGCGGGCGCGCGGCCTGCGCCGCTCGGGCAATCATGCCGAGCAGGCCATGTGGGAGCTGCTGTGCACCCGGCCGCTGGGCGGGGCTCGCTTCCGGCGCATGCAGCCGATCGGGCCATACCTTGCCGCCTTCGTCTGCACGACGAAGAAGCTCGTGATCGAGATCGATGGCGAGGACGACGCCGGGCGCATGCAGTCCATGCGGCAGCTGGGCTGGCGGGTCGCCCGCTTTGCGGCAAAGGACGTGCTCGACGACCCGGAGGAGGCCTGGCGGGAGATCTTCCAGCTGCTGCAGACCCCCGCGAACGCCGGCGCTCGCTAGACCGGCATCGCACGCTTCTGGTGGGCCCGGCCGATCTTGGCCACCTCGGGATTGTGGCCGGAGATGATGCGCACGCCCTCATCGAGGCTGGCCGCGATCTTCTCGGCCGGGGCGCCTTCCAGGAAGGCAAGCTTGTTCCATTTGCAGGCGGAGAAGACGCGGGCGCGGGCCCGTTCCATTTCCGGCGGGTAGGGCCGGCGCTGCAGGCTGGTGTAGCCCAGTGACAGGCCGAGATCGCCTGGTCCCAGCTCGGCAAACCCCAATCCAGGCACCGCCAAGATCTCCTCGCAATGCTCGACGCCCGGCGGGCTTTCGATCTTTACACCGAGCAGAAGCTCGCCCTGCGGATTGAGCGGCCAGGGCTCGCAGCGGGCAAAATATTCTTGTTGATCAATGCCCCAGATGGGCGCCGCCGTCGGCTCCGAGCCACGGCCGCGGCTGCCGATGCCGATCTTGTCGACGCCTGCTTTGTGATGTGGGAAGCGGCAGGCGCGCACGAACTCCTTCACCGCGTCGGCCGATTCCGCTTGGCAGAGCAGGATGCCGTGCACGCCCCGTCCCAGGATCTGGCGGAACTGCCAGGCGTTGTAGGCCACATTCGGCCCGTCGATGCCGTTGACCGGCGCCTCGACGATGACGGTGGGCGTGCGATGGCCCGAGTTGGTGGGCCCGCCATCGACCAGGCCGCGCATGTAGTCCGACAGGCCCTTCATGTCGAAGTCGCCATGCTCCATGCCGACATTGATGTAGTCGGCCCAGGTCTTGGCGTCCTGGCGACCCTGCTCGTAGGTGAGCACATGGCCGGTATGGGGGCCGTCGTAATAGAGCGCCTGGTCGGCTTCCAGGAGTTCGATGGCGCGGTTGATGCGTTTCGCCATTTCCGTTTCCTCCGTTTTCTTGGGCGGAGCATAGCCTTAGAGTCCCGGCAAAGGGAGCAAACCATGAAGAACCTCGGCCGCCGTGGCGTCCTGGGCCTTGCTGCCGCCGCGTACGCCGTGCGCGCAGAAGCCCAGGCCGGCTATCCCGACAAGCCGATCCGCATGATCATCGCCTTCGCCGCCGGCGGGCCGACCGACATCGTCGGCCGCATGCTGGCGCCCAGGCTGAGCGAACTCCTGGGCCAGCAGGTCGTGGTCGAGAACAAGCCCGGCGCCACCGGCAATATCGGCACGGCCATGGTCGCCGACGCCAAGCCCGACGGCTACACGATCCTGTTCAGCGCCTCGACCATGGCAATGGCGCCGGCGCTGTACGGCAAGCAGGTGGGCTACGATCCGGTGAACGGCTTCGAGGGCATCGCCTATGTCGCAAGCGTGCCCTTGATCGTGGTGGTGCCGGCCGACGGCGCCAAGTCGATCGGTGAGCTCGCCGACATGCTGCGCAAGGAGAAGGGCAAGTACTCGTACCCGTCGTCCGGCAACGGCGGCATGATCCATCTCGCGGGCTACCTGTTCACCGAGAAGGTGGGCGGCGAGGCCCTGCATGTGCCCTATCGCGGCTCGGCGCCCGGCATGGTCGACCTGATCGCCGGCCGCCACGCCTTTCAGATGGACACGCTCGGCACCAGCAAGGGCTTCATCGAGGGCGGCAAGGTGCGCGTGCTGGCGGTCGCCGCCGACAAGCGCCTGCCGCAGCTGCCCGACGTGCCGACCGTGCAGGAGGCGCTGGGCTTCCCGTTCTCGATCAACACCTGGTATGCGGCGTACGCGCCCAAGGGCACGCCGCGGCCGATCATCGACAAGCTCAACGCCGCCTTCAACAAGGTGCTGAAGGAGCCCGAGGTGAAGAAGTGGGCCGACGACCGCGCCATCGAGCTGATCCAGGATTCGACGCCGGCCTCGGCCAAGAAGTTCTATGACGACCAGATGGCGTTCTGGGATCCCATCATCAAGCAGTCGGGGGCCAAGCCGGAGTAGCGCCGTCAGTGTCTCATCTCACCTCCCCCGTCTTACGGGGGAGGCAGGGAGGGGGAGGGCCACGCAAAAAAAATGTATGACTATGATTCGATCTGATCTGAAACGATCGACATCTTGACTGGGGCCTTCCCCCTCCGCCCGCGCAGACGCGGGCACCTCCCCCGTATGACGGAGGAGGTGAAGAGCAGAGAGGGCGAGGCACCACCAACAACGAGGAGAAACCAATGATCAAGTTCTACTTCAATCTCGCACCCAACCCGACCAAGGTCGCGCTGTGCCTTGAAGAGATGGGCCTGAAATACGAGATCGTCCCGGTCGACACGCGCAAGGGCGAGCAGCACACGGCGGAGTTCCTGGCGGTCAACCCGAACGCCAAGGTGCCGGCGATCATCGACGACGGCGTCACCGTCTTCGACAGCAACGCCATCCTGCTCTACCTGGCCGAGAAGACCGGTAGGTTCCTGTCGGCCGACACGCCCGTGCTGCGCGGCGAACTCCTGTCGTGGCTGATGTTCGTCGCCACGGGCATCGGACCCTATTCCGGCCAAGCCGTACATTTCCGCCATTTCGCGCCGCAGCCGCAGGACTACGGTGT
>DATGZZ010000210.1:0-5717 GCA_035296945.1 Reyranella sp. | reverse complement strand
GCCGCGGTGGCCGTACTGACCGTCTTGAGCTTGTCGAGTGACGTTAACTGGCTCGATTTCATCATTTCACTCCGTTCAGGCCAGCAGCTCCTCGCCGCTCAGCAGTTTGCCGTCCGCATCCTCGATGACGGTGCCGAGCTCGGCGAGCTTGGCGAAGAAGTTGGGGAAGGTCTTGCGCACGCAGGCGGGATGGCGGACCCGCATGCCCGGCACACGCAGGCCCAGCATGCCGAAGCACATGGCGACCCGGTGGTCGTTGTAGGTCTCGATCTCCGCCCCGTGCAAAGGGCCGGGATGGATCGTGAGCGTGTCGCCGCTTTCCTCGACGCGCGCGCCGCATTTGCCGAGTTCCGTGCGCAGCGCCTTCACCCGCTCGCACTCCTGCACGCGCAGCCGGCCAAGCTCGGTGAAGCGCGTGGTCGCCGGCGCGAAGGGCGCCAGCACGATCGCCGTCATGATGCTGTCGGCAAGGTCGGTCTGGCGCGAGTAGGCCGGGCGCCATGGGCCCTGCGCGACCAGGTTCAGGAACTTCTGGTCGGCCTGCATGCCGCTTTGGGGCGTCGGCACTACCGTGACGCGGCTGCCGCCCTCGCGCAGCAGCCAGTCGGCGCCCCAGAAGTAGCTCGCGCCTGAGGCGTCGACCTCGATGTCGTAGGCCCCGCCGTTCCACGGGAAGTCCTTCACCAGGCGGCGCGTCATGTCGACGTAGGGCAGCTCGTCCTCGTTGGCACCGGTGACGGCAACCTGCCAGCCGCCGATACCGGCCGAGAGCAGCAGGGCTGACGCGAACTGCGAGCTCTCCTCGACGCTGACACTGCAGGCCGCACCCAGCCGCGGGCCGGTGCCGTGGATGACGGCTGGCAGTCGGTCGTTGGGCGTGTCGATGCGATAGCCGAGCTGACGCAGCGCTGCGACCAGCGCCGCCTGCGGCCGCTGGTGCATGCGCTCGATGCCGCTCACGCGATAGCTGCCGTGGCCCAGGCACAGCATCGGCGGCAGGAAGCGCGCGGCCGTGCCGGCATTCTCGACGAAGAGCTCCAGCGGCTTGTCCGGCGTGCCGGCGTTCGGGATCCTGCCGCCGGCGCCCTGGACCGTGAGCGTGCGGTTGGCGGGCTCGGCGGGATCGTCCGCCACCTCGATGCCAAAGCCCAAGCGCTCCAGGCACTCGACCATCGCCTGCGTGTCCTCGCTCCACAGGGCGCCGCGCAGGGTCACAGGCTTGGCAGCGAGGGCCGCGAGGATCAGCGCGCGGTTGGTCAGGCTCTTGGAGCCCGGCAACACGACCTTCGACTCCTTGTGCCCGCGCGGCGGGCTGACTTCGATCAGGTCAGGCAGCATGAACGCTAGTAAATCGACGGCTCGGGCACGGGTGCGCCGAAGCCGGTCTCGAGGAAGTCGAAGTCGCACCCTTCGTTGGCCTGCTTGATGTGGCGGGTGAACATCCAGCCATAGCCGCGCTCGTAACGCGGCTCGGGCTTTTTCCACGCGGCGCGGCGCTTCGCCAGCTCCTCATCGGAGACGTTCATGTCGATGGTGCGCTTGTCGACGTCGAGCGAGATCATGTCGCCGGTGCGCACCAGGGCGAGCGGCCCGCCGATGTAGGATTCCGGCGAGACGTGCAGGATGCAGGCGCCGTAGCTGGTGCCGCTCATGCGGCTGTCCGACAGCCGCACCATGTCGCGCACGCCCTGCTTCACGAGCTTGGCAGGGATCGGCAGCATGCCCCATTCCGGCATGCCCGGCCCGCCCTGCGGACCGGCATTGCGCAGGATCAGAACAGTGTCCTCGGTGACGTCGAGATCGTCGCGGTCGATGGCAACCTTCATCGACGGATAGTCGTCGAACACCAGGGCGGGCCCGGTGTGCTTCAGGAATTTCGGCGCGCAGGCCGACGGCTTGATCACGCAGCCGTCGGGCGCGAGGTTGCCCTTCAGGACCGCGAGCGCGCCTTCCTTGTAGATCGGGTTGCTGACGGGGCGGATGACGTCGTCGTTGTAGATCTCGGCACCCTTGACGTTGTCGCCCAGCGTCTTGCCGGTGACGGTCATGGCGTCGAGGTGCAGATGACCCTTGATCTCGTTCAGAAGGCCGGGGAGCCCGCCGGCATAAAAGAAGTCCTCCATCAGGTATTTGTCGCCACTGGGACGGATGTTGGCGATCACCGGCACCTTGCGGCTGGCGCGCTCGAAGTCGTCGAGGCCGACATCCTGGGCGGCGCGGCGGGCCAGCGCGATCAGGTGGATGATGGCGTTGGTCGAGCAGCCCACCGCCATGGCCACGGTGATGGCGTTGAGGAAAGCCTCGCGGCTCAGGATCTTCTTCGGCGTGAGGTCCTCCCACACCATCTCCACGATGCGCCGCCCGCTTTCGGCGGCCATGCGGATGTGGTTGGCGTCGGCCGCCGGGATCGACGAGGCGCCGGGCAGCGACATGCCGAGCGTCTCGGCCATCGCCATCATGGTGGCGGCCGTGCCCATGGTCATGCAGGTGCCGTAGCTCCTGGCGATGCCCGCCTCGACATCGACCCAGTCGTCGTCGGAGATCTTGCCGGCGCGCCGCTCGTCCCAGTATTTCCAGGCGTCGGAGCCCGAGCCCAGGACCTTGCCCTTCCAGTTGCCGCGCAGCATCGGTCCGGCCGGCAGGTAGATCGCGGGAATGTCCATGCTGATGGCGCCCAGCAGCAGGGCAGGGGTGGTCTTGTCGCAGCCGCCCATCAGCACCACGCCATCGACGGGGTGTCCGCGCAACAGCTCCTCGGCGTCCATGGCCAGAAGGTTGCGGTAGAGCATGGTCGTGGGCTTCAGGAAGCTCTCCGACAGCGACAGCGCCGGCAGCTCCATGGGGAAGCCGCCAGCCTGCAGGATGCCGCGCTTCACGTCGTCGACGCGGCTCTTGAAGTGCATGTGGCAGGGCTGGGCTTCCGACCAGGTGTTGAGGATGGCGATCACCGGCCGGCCGACCCAGTCCTCGGGCGCGTAGCCCATCTGCATGGCGCGCGAGCGATGGCCGAAGGCGCGCAGGTCGTCGGGCGCGAACCAGCGCGCGCTGCGCAGATCGGCCGGTTGCTTCTTCTTGGCGACGCTCATTGTTTTTCCTCCCGAGGCACCTCTGTCACCCCGAGCGCAGCGAGGGGCCTTTGAGGCCACAGGAAAGGTCCCTCGCTGCGCTCGGGATGACAGGGTAGAACGCGGCTAGATTAGCCCGTCGATCAGGGAGCGATCCAGAATGAAGCTTCTGCTTACCCATGTGCCGCAGGCGCGGCGCCAGTACTACGGCGCGCGGGCCTTGGCGCGCCTGCAGGAGCTCCTGGAGGTCACTCTGCATGAAGGCGACATGCCGCTCGATACCGCGGGCGTCATCGCCATGGCCCGCGGCGTCGATTTCATCATTGCCGACCGCTCCACGCCCGTGCCTGGCGAGGTCTTTGCCAGCCTTCCAGGGCTCAAGGTCGTGATGCGTAGCGCCATCGACATCCGCAACATCGACGTCGCCGCCGCTTCGCAGACGGGCGTGCTGGTGACCCACGCCGAGGCGGGCTTCGTGCAGTCGGTGGTCGAGCTGACGCTCGGCCTGCTGGTCGACCTCTCCCGCGGCGTCTCGCGCGCCGTCGCCGACTACCAGGCCGGCCGCCTGCCCGAGATCAAGGTTGGCCGCCAGCTCGGCGGCAGCACCGTGGGCATCATCGGCTACGGCCGCATCTCGCGTGCACTCGCCCCCATGCTCGCGACCTTGGGCATGAAGGTGCTGGTGTCCGACCCCTATGCCCAGGTCGACGACCGGCGCTTCATCAAGCTGCCGCTGGACGAGCTTCTGGGCCAGGCCGACTACGTGGTCTGCCTCGCCGTCGCCAACGAGGAGACCGAGAACCTGATGGATGCGGCCGCGTTCGCGCGCATGAAGCCCGACGCCTTCTTCATCAACATGTCGCGCGGCAACCTTGTGGACGAGGCGGCGCTCGCGCAGGCCCTCACCGAAGGCCGTATCGCCGGCGCCGCCATGGATGTCGGCCGCGCGCCCGACCAGATGCCGTCGCCCGAGCTCGCCCGCCTGCCCAACGTCATCGCCACGCCGCACATCGGCGGCCTCACGCCGCCCGCCAGCGAAAGCCAGGCCTTCGACACCGTGCGCCAGGTCGAGGCGCTGGTAAAAGGCGAGGTGCCGCCGGGTGCGGCCAATCTGGAAAGCTGGACGCGGCGATCTTGAAAGGCCGCAACCCGCGGCGTACGTCCATCGGATGAACCAGCCCAAGGACCTGATCGCCGTCGACGTCCACACCGAAGACCTCGGCGACTACGCCGTCACCGAACCCGGCTGGTATGCCGTCGACGATGGCGGGAAGGTCGTCCTGGGCCCGTTCGTCAGCCTCGCCGAGTGCGAGCGCGCGATCCGCGATCACCGCCAGCGGATCATTCCAAAAGTGCCGGACTAAAGCGCCCGGGTGCTTGTTGCTTATCGTTTCGTCAGTTTCGCGTCGAATTTGCAGTAGCCGTCGAGCACGACCCTGCTTTCGCCATCCTTGATGGTGCCCTTTACGTCCATGGTGTTGCCGCCATCGAGCTTGGCCTTGGTCTTGATGGCCCCGCCGGCACCGAGCGTCGTCTCGAAGTGGCGCTCGGTGCGGCCTTCCTGCTGGAACACACCCTTGACGGCCGTGCCCTCGACGGTGACGTTGACTGTCATCGTGTAGCCCGTGCACTTGCCCGACCCCTGGCCCTTGCCGGTCCATGTATAGGCCGTCTGCTGAGCGAGAGCGGCGCCCGTTCCTGCGCACAACATCGCCACGCCGGCCGCCATCGCTTTCCGCATTGCTCTCTCCCTGTTTGTGCGCGCTCTTGTGACTTCGAGCTGAGCGTCAATTCCCCGGCCCGCGCTCCATCGAGAAGGGCTGCCAGCGCTGGAGCTTGGACTTCTCCAGGATCGCCGGATTGACGCAAGCGCGCGGCCACTTGCCCGACAGGACCAGCGCCAGCTCCGCGCCGACGCGCCGCTTGCGCGCCACGTCGAAGCGGTTCGAGGCCGATGCGACGTGCGCGGTCAGGATCACGTTGTCCATGCCGAGCAGCGGATTGTTGTGGCCGACCGGCTCGGTCTCCATGACGTCGAGCCCGGCGCCGGCGATCCAGCCCTCCTGCAGGGCCTTGATCATCGCCGCCTCGTCGACCGTCGAGCCGCGGCCGGTGTTCACGAACAGCGAGGTCTTCTTCATCTTGCGGAAGTGCTGCTCCTTCATCAGGTGATGCGCGTCCTTGGTGCCGGGCGCATGCATCGAGATGATGTCGGAGCGCTGCAGCAGCTCGTCGTAGCCGACCGGCTGCACGCCGTGCTCGGACATCACCAGCTCCTCGATGTAGGGATCGTAGGCCAGCATCTGGAAGCCGAAGGGCGCTGCGCGCTTGGAAACCGCGCGCGCGACATGGCCGAACGAGATGAAGCCAAGCGTCATGCCCATCAGCCGAGGGAACTGGTAGAGCATCGGCCGCGCCTTGGCCCACTCGCCCTTGCGCACCATCTGGTCCTGCACGACCAGCCTGCGCCAGCTCGCCAGGATCAGGGTCATGGCATGGTCGGCCACCTCCTCGATAAAGGTGTCGGGGCAGTTGGTCACCGGGATGCCGAGGGCGGTGGCGGCGTCGACATCGACCGAATCGACGCCGACCGAGCCCAGCGACACCACCTTCAGCTTCTTGCCCGCCTCGATCACCTTGGTGGTGATGCGC
>DATGZZ010000209.1:0-2284 GCA_035296945.1 Reyranella sp. | reverse complement strand
AGGATGTACCCCGGTCGTCCGCCGGAGGAAAGCAGGAGCACACCTTCCTCGATATGGTCGATGCGGGCGGTACGGCATCGATCTCTACTCTCTACCGGGACCGCGGGCCTCCAGGCCCGCTTCATGATCATGAGCGGAGCTGGAGCTCCGCGGTCCCGGGAGATTCAGAGCGAGGGCGGGGCGTCGTCGGACTGCACCAGGAAGTGCGCCGACGCCGAGGCGACCGGCTTGGAGCGGTCGTCCTGCCAAGCCTCGGCGAAGACATTGACCATGCGGCGGCCCTGCTTGGTCACCTTGGCCGCGGCAATGACGTCGCGCGGACCGGCCGAGCGCAGATAGTCGACGGTGATGTTGACGATCTTGGGCACGGTCTCCGTGTCGGTCTCCCACAACAGATGGAAGATCGCCGCCATCTCCAGCATCGCCCCGAGCGTGCCGCCATGGATCGCCGGCAGGAAGGTGTTGCCGACAAGGTCGTCGTGGTAGCGCATGCGGGTCAAGAGCTCGCCGGTGCCGTTCTCCGGCGCGATGCGCATCCAGCGCGCATAGGGGATCGCCTCGGCGATCTTGGCGACGTCGCCCGACTTGCGCACTTCGGCCAGCCGCGCCATCAGCGGATTTGCGAGCGCGCTCATGACTTCACCTCGGTGCCGATCGACTGCGGCCGCGTCACCTCGCCCTTGGTGCCCAGCATGAAGGTGCCGGCGGCGGCCGCAATCGGATCCTTGGGATCGCCGTGATGGGCGAAGGCGCGCGTGAAGGCGACCGAGTGGGTGACGCGGTAGCACTCGGCCTCGGCGATCACAGCCTTGCCGGGCGTCGCCGGCCGCACATAGTCGATGCGCAGGTCGAGCGTTGCGAAGGGTTTTGGCTCGGTCAGCATGGTCGCCACCGACATGCCGCAGCAGCTGTCCATCAGCGCCGTCAGCGGCCCGCCGGCCAGCACGCCCGTCTCGGGGTTGCCGACAAGCTCCTCGCGCCAGTCGAGCTGCATGGAGCCGAAGCCGCGGCGCACCGCGATGATCTTCAGGCCCAGCGCCTTGCTGTGCGGGATCGTGTCGGAGAACCACTGCTGGAAGAAAGCGATGCGCTGGTCGCGGTCGCTGAACGGACTGGTCATGGTGCCTTCTTACAATCCCATCTGGCGCGCGGCGAGGTCCTTCATGATCTCGACCGAGCCGCCACCGATCGCCATCACCTTTGTCTCACGGTAGATGCGCTCGACCTTGGCGCCGCGCAGGTAGCCCGCGCCGCCGAACACCTGCATGGCCTCGTTGGCGCAGAACTCCATCGTCGAGCTCGCCAAATTTTTCAGCAGGCAGATCTCCGCCACCGGCTTCTCGCCCTGTGAGACTCGCCACGCCAGAAGCTCGAGCGTCGACTTCACGGCGTTGATGCGCATGGCCATGTCGACCAGGCGATGCCGCACGACCTGGTTGGCGATCAGGGGCTTGCCGAAGGTGTAGCGCTCGCGGGCATAGGCGATCGCCTCGTCGAGGCAGACCTTGGCGTAGCCGCAGGCGCCGGCCGACATGCCGAGCCGCTCCTGGTTGAAGTTCAGCATGATGCCGATGAAGCCCTTGTTCTCCTGGCCGATCAGGTTGTCGACCGGCACCCTTACGTTGTCGAAGAAGAGCTGCGCGGTGTCGGACGCCCACCAGCCCATCTTCTTGAGCTTGGTGCGGCCGAAGCCTTCTCGGTCGCGCTCGATCAGCAGCAGCGACACGCCCGAAGCGCCCGGCCCGCCGGTGCGCACCGCCACGGTGTAGTAGTCGGCGCGCATGCCCGAGGTGATGAACATCTTGGAGCCGTTGACCACGTAATGGTCACCCTCGCGGCGCGCCGTGGTCTTGAGGCTGGCAACGTCCGAGCCGCCCGACGGCTCGGTGATGGCGAGCGCGCTGATCTTCTCGCCGGCCAGGACCTCGGGCAGGACCTTGCGCTTCATCCATTCCGGCCCCAGCGCCGCGATCGGCGGTGAGCCGATCGTGTGGCTGTTCAGGCCGGCGTTCAGCCCGCCGCTGCCATGGCGCGCCATCTCCTCGGCCTTGACGATGCCGAAGAACGGATCGGTCGGCACGCCGCCATACTCTTCGGGAAAACCGAGCTGCAGCAGGCCGGCGGCCGAGGCCTTGGCGTAGAGCTCGCGGGGAAACTCCTCGGCCTCATCCCACTGGTCGACATGGGGCATGATCTCGCGATCGACGAAGCGGCGGACGGTGCGCCGGAAGGCCTCGTGTTCCTCGCTGTAGAACGGGCTCCGCACCGCCATCTCGGGCAAAAA
>DATGZZ010000208.1:0-3459 GCA_035296945.1 Reyranella sp. | reverse complement strand
GAACAGCGGCTCGGAGGCGACCAGCAGGGCGACGAGGCCTGCCGACGTGGCCAGCGCCCAGATCGCGAGGCCGGTGGAGACGCCGAGCGCCGTCGCCAGGCCGGCCGAACGGCCGCCCAGCAGGGCATTGCGGATGGTCATCGCGGTGTCGGGCCCCGGCGTGCAGATCACCAGGGCCGCTATGCCGATGAAGGCGATTAGGGGACCGATCAGATAGTCCATGGCTTCCTCACGGATCGATCAGCACGCCGGGATTCATCATGCCTTTGGGATCGAGCTCGCGCTTGGCGCCGCGCAAGGCCTTGGCGAACAGCTCGGGCCGCTGCTTGTCGTAGAACGGCCGATGGAAGCGGCCGACCGCATGATGGTGCGTGGTCGTGCCGCCATGTTCGACGGTGGCGGCGGTGCAGGTCGACAGCACCTCCATGAACTGATCGAGCGCAATGCGCTTGTCCAAGATACCGCCGAAGGTGAAGTAGAGGCAGGGCCCGTCGGGATAGACGTGGGTGAAGCGACAGGTGACGGTGCCCTCACGGCCGGTCACGCGCTTGATCGTGTCATGGGTGATCTTCGTGATCTTCTGATGGAAGTCGCGGACACGCTCCCAGGTCATCGACGTCTCGAAGGTCGAGGAGAGGATGCCGCGCGCCACCGCATGCTCGCCGTAGTGCGGCGCGCGGATGAACTTGTTGCGCCAGGCGCCGGCCGCGCCCGAGCGATGGGCGTTCTCGTCGTCGGCGCCGGGCTCGGGCACGCCGCCGTGGCCGGCGCAGATCTCCAGCGCCCGCTTCATCCAGGCATCAAGGGGATGGTCGGCTGATTCGAAGGCCAGCACGAGCACGGCCTCCTCGCTGCTCCACGGAATGTTGGGCAGCGCCTCGCGCGCTTCCAGGAGGCGGCAGTTGGCGGGATAGAGGCCGGCCTGGGTGATCTCGCGCACTGCATCGGCGCCGTCGAAGAAGTTCTTGAAGCGCACCGAGGCCGAGGCGCGGAACGTCGGCTTCTTGCGCAGGCGCACCCAGGCTTCGGTGATGATGCCCAGGATTCCTTCCGAGCCGAGGAACATGCGGTCGGGACTGGGGCCGGCGCCGGAGCCCGGTAGGCGGCGCGTCTCCAGCATGCCGGCCGGTGTTACCACGCGCGTGCTTTCCACGAAGTCGTCGATATGGGTGTAAAGCGTGGCGTAGTGCCCGCCCGAGCGCGTGGCGATCCAGCCGCCCAAGGTCGAGCAGCGATAGGCCTGCATGTAGTGGCGCATGGTGAAGGGCGTGTTGCGCAGCTCATCCTCGATCGCGGGTCCGTAGATGCCGCCCTGGATGCGCGCGGCGTGGCTCACCGCGTCGACCTCCAGCACCTTGTCCATGTGGCGCGTCGAGATCGTCACCACCTTGTCGAACGCGGCACTGGGCTCGATGCCTTTCACCACCGACGAGCCGCCGCCGTAGGGGATCGCCTTGGCGCCGATCTTGTCGCACCAGTCGAGCAGGCGCACGATGTCCTGCTCGTTCTCGGGAAACGCGACGGCATCCGGCGGATTGGGCACCTGGCGCATGAACATGCGCATGGTGTCGAAGCCCGCCTTGCCGTAGCTGTGCTCCAGCCGCGTCAGGTGATCGGTGCGCACGAGGTCCTTCAGCCCATCCGGCACGGCAACGCGGGGGCTGCGCAGCGTGATCTCCTCGGGCTTGGGCGGCGGCGTCACGTCGAAGCCGTTGAGGCCATAGCGCTGGGCGATCTCGGCCTCCCAGGGCTTGATCTCCTCCGGCGTCAGGTCCTCGTCGGCGTAGCCCCAGGCATAGAACTTCTTCTGCCGCCGCATGTTTCCTCCGGTTTTGTTCGTTGGTTCAGGCCGCGAAGGCCGCAGGCCTGGTCGTTCCCTTGATCTGGGTGCGATGCATGATGCGCCGTGCAGTGCCCTCGAACTCGTCGCGGCGGTGCATGGTCGATCGGTTGTCCCACATCACAAGGTCGCCGAGCTGCCAGATGTGCTCGTAGATGAAGCGCCGCTGTATGGTGTGCGCCCACAGCTCCGCCAGGAGCGCGTCGGACTCCTCGCGCGAATAGCCCTCGACGTAGGAGTTGCGCCGCCGCCCGAGATAAAGCGTCGCGCGGCCGTTGGCTGGATGGCGCAGGATCGCCGGATGCCACGCCCCCGGTGCCGCCATGGGATCGTCGGTCGGCGTCACGCCTTTGCGCAGGTAGCCGCCGGAGTTGTAGGTGCCGTCGTGCTTGATGCGCCGGCCTTCGATCCGACGCCGAAGATCGGCCGGCAGGGCATCGCAGGCCGCCTGCATGCCGCAGAACCAGGTGTTGCCGCCGCTTTCGGGGATCTCCAGCGAATAGAGCATGGAGGCATCGGGCGGGGTGTCGAGATAACTCATGTCTGTGTGCCACGCCGCCTCGCCCGCCCCCAGGGCGCCGATCGGCTCGCCCTTGGCGTCGAGGACGTTGGATACGACATAGATGTCGGGATAGCCGGGCGGGCTGATGCGGCCGCGCTCCTGGTTGGGCGGCGGGTCGAGCTCGCCGAAGCGGCGGCTGAAGGCCAGAAGATCGTCGTCGCCGAGCTGCTGGCCGCGCAGCAGGATCATCGAATGCCGGGTCCAGGCCTGCTCGATCGCCGCGAAGTCCTGATCGCTCAAGCATCGCAGATCGACGCCGGAAATCTCCGCGCCCACCGCCTCGGTCACCGGACGCACCGTCACGGCCATGTCGCACGCTCCTCTCATCTTCCTCTCCCCTGCTAGGGGGAGAGGCTAGGTGAGGGGCATTGAAAGCTCGTGCAGCCCCCTCACCCAACCTCTCCCCCTTAGCGGGGGAGAGGAGCATGAACGACGTGATGATCGGCCCGCTTCAGCGGTCGATCAAGCGCCCCCTCAAGCTCCGAGCAACTGCTTCATCCAGCTCGTGAGCTTGGCCGCCGCGGCGAGCGCGACCGGCCCGGCGAAGCCGGCATCGGTCGGCCACTGCGCCACCTTGAGATTGTGGCTGGCCGCGGGGATGACCACCGCCTCGCCCGGCGCGTCGCGCTTGCCGAGCGCGTCGATCAGGGGTTGGACGTCCTCCATGGGCACGACCTGCCGGTCGGCGGCGCCCTGCAGGAGCAGGCAGGGCAGGCGCGAGGCCGCCAGCGCCTGCGCGGGATCGAACGCCAGCAGGCGCTGCAGGAAAGGTCCGGCATAGGGCGGGAAGAGCGCGCCAAGCTCGCGCGGCAGGTCGGCCGGCACATGGCCGGTCGCTTCGATGGCGGCGATGGCGCGATCGGCCGGCGCCATGAGGTTGGGAGCGCCACGCCCGATCTGGGCGCGCAGGATGTCGGCAAGCTTGCGGCCCGGCGTGGCCACGAGCACCATGCCGTGTGGCGGGTACTTCGTGATGGTGGGAGCCGCGGCAAGCACCAGCAACCCACCCTCGCTGTGACCCAGCAGGGCGGTGGCATAGGCCTTGATCTCGTCGTGC
>DATGZZ010000207.1:0-3186 GCA_035296945.1 Reyranella sp. | reverse complement strand
CACGGTCTGCAAGGTGTCGCCGATGATGCGCGCCCCGCCGGCCGAGCCCAGGGCCGCGAACAGCTTGCGGTCGCGGTCGAGAACGAAGGTCGGCGACATCGACGAGCGCGGCCGCTTGCCGGGCTCGACCCGGTTGGCGACAGGCTTGCCGTCCATCTCGGGCACCGCCGAGAAATCGGTGAGCTCGTTGTTCAGCAAGAAGCCCTTCACCATGATGCGCGAGCCGAACGGGGCCTCGATGGTGGTGGTGAAGGCCACGGCATTGCCCCAGCGATCGACGATGGTGATGTGGCTGGTGCCGCGCTCGACATAGCCCGGCGGGACGCCCGGGCCCACGACACCCATGCTGCGGTCGGGCGAGATCAGCTTGCGGCGCTCGGCGAGATAGGCCGGCGACAACAGGCCGGCGACAGGCACCTGGACGAACGCCGGATCGGCGAGGTAGCGGTTGCGGTCGGCGAAGGCGAGCCGGCTTGCCTCGGCGATGAGATGGAGCGCGCGCAGGTCGTCGGGTTTGTCGCGCCACAGCTCGAACGGTTCGAGCAGGCCCAGCACCTGCAGGACGGCGATGCCGCCTGATGACGGCGGCGGCATGCCGCAGACGATCCATACGCGATAGGGACCGCACACCGGCTCGCGCCTGATCGGCTTGTAGCTGGCGAGATCGGCCGGCGACAGCGTGCCCGGCCGCACATGCTTGTGCACCCGCTCCACGATCTCGCGCGCGATATCGCCTTCGTAGAAGGCGCGCGCACCCTGCTCGGCGATCAGGCGCATGGTCTCGGCCAGCGCCGGGTTGGCGATCCGCTCGCCCTGCTTCTTGGGCGAGCCGTCGGCATTGAAATAGACGGCCCGGATGTCGGGATCGTCCGTCGGCATGCGCTGCAGCCAGCCAGCCAGCCGCGGCGGCACCGCGAAGCCATTGCGCGCGGTGTCGATCGCCGGCTGGAACAGCTCGCGCCACGCCAGCTTGCCGTGCTCCTTGTGCGCCAGCCCCAGCATGGCGACGGCGCCGGGCACGCCGACCGAGATGCCGGAGACGACGGCCCCCAGCATGCCGATCGGCTTGCCGTCGGCGCCGAGGAACATCGTCGGCGACGCGCCGGCGGGAGCCGTCTCGCGGCCGTCATAGACGGTGATCGCACTCGTAGTGGCGTCGTAATGCAGCAGGAAGCCGCCGCCGCCGATGCCCGAGGCCTGCGGCTCGACCACGCCCAACACCATCTGCACGGCGATTGCGGCGTCGACCGCCGAGCCGCCGCGGCGCAGCACGTCCAGGCCCGCCTCGACCGCCATGGGATTGGCCGCCGCCACCATCGCCTGCGGCGCCGCGTGGCCCGCCGGACCGAAGCCCAGCACCGCCAGGACGACGAGAAGCAGGCGGCGCCGGATCATGCGCGGCGGGCCACGATGAACAGGCGACGGAAGGGAAACAGCGTGATGCCGTCGGCGCGCGTCGGATAGGCCTCGGCCAGAAGCTTGGCGTAGGTCTCGTAGTAGGCGGCGCCCTCCTCCTTGCTCAACGCTTCCATGTAGGGCCTGAGCCCGGTGCCGGCGGTGTACTGCGCCACCGGGTCTTTGCCGGTCAGCGGCTGCTGGTAGATCGATTCCCAGACTTCCAGGTCCGAGCACAAGGGCTTCAGCACGTCGTAGTAGCGCGCTGGCTCCCACACGGTGCGGATGCCGCCCACCTTGGCGAGCTTGTCGCGCCACGGTCCCATCTCGGCCGCCGTCTTCATCAGCGCGTGCGAGGGCGCCTCATGGTTGCGCGGCATCTGGATGGCGAGCTGCCCGCCCGATGGCAGCAGTTTCAGCAGCCCGGGGAAGTAGGCGATGTGGTTCTCGACCCACTGGTAGGCCGCGTTGCTGTAGAGGATGCCCGGCGGCACCTCCGGCTTGAACGCAGCGAGATCGCCCTTGGTGAAGCTCACATGCTTGTCGACCGTCTGACTGCGCGCCTTGGCCAGCATCTCCTCGGAGGAATCGACGCCGATGACCGGCGGCCCGGGAAAACGCTCGGCCAGGATGCGCGTGATGTTGCCGGCGCCGCAGCCGAGATCATAGATCGCGAGGCCCGGGCGCGCGGCATTGGTGGGATCGAGGCGGCCCATCAGGTCGAGCGCCGGCCGCAGCCGCGCGTCGACGAATTTCAGATAAAGATTGGCGTCCCAGATCGGGGCCCTGAGGTCGCTCACGATCACTTCTCCTCGAACGCGGCATCGACCGGCACGCGATAGGCCATGGCGATCTTGTTGCCCTTCTGCGCCGCCAGCACGACGGCCATGAATTCCTCGTGCATCTCCTCGGTCATGCCCTTGGCGCGCGCCATGGCGCCGTGCGAGGCGATGCAATAGTCGCACTGATTGGCGATGCTGACCGCGAGATAAACTAATTCCTTGGTGAGCGGATCGAGCTTGCCCGCCGCGAAGGCGGCCTTCATCTCAGCTGCAAACCGCTCCATCACCGCCGGATGCTTCGCCATCGCCTTCCAGACATTGTTTATCTGGGCAGGATCGATGTTGCGGCGCTTGGCGATGTCTTCGACGACGGCCTTGGCCCTCGGATTCATGTCTTTGTATTCGATAAGCTTCGGCATCGGACGCTCCTCATTTTTCCTCCCCTTCGCGGGGCCCGCGAAGGGGAGGTGTCGCCGTCATACGGCGACGGAGGGGTCATGGGCCACAGAATCGTTGTTGCTCATGACCCCTCCGGCCGCTGCGCGGCCACCTCCCCATCGCGGGCTCCGCGATGGGGAGGGAGTCTGAGCACGACGATCAGTACATGTGCTGGCCGCCGTTGATCGACAGCGTCGAGCCGGTGATGAAGCCGGCATCGTCGGCGATCAGGAACATCACGCCGCGGGCGATCTCGTCGGCCTTGCCGAGCCGGCCGACCGGAATCTTGGCGACGATCTTCTCCAAGACGTTGGCCGGCACGGCCGAGACCATGTCGGTCTCGGTGTAGCCTGGCGCGATGGCGTTGACGGTGATGCCCTTGGAGGCGCCTTCCTGGGCCAGCGCCTTGGTGAAGCCGTGGATGCCCGACTTGGCGGCGGCGTAGTTGACCTGGCCGTACTGGCCGCCCTGACCGTTGATCGAGCCGATGTTGACGATGCGGCCGAAGCCGCGCGTGTTCATGCCGTCCCACACCGCCTTGCTGACGTTGAAGCAGGAGCCGAGGTTGGTG